>NZ_JBVIIT010000016.1:0-12137 GCF_055569615.1 Streptomyces sp. NPDC031379
CGGCCACCGAGAGCCGTCCCCGACTGCGGCCGGAGACCTCGACTCTCTCGGTGTGATGCCGCGTCGGCCCCAGGTGCGGCCCTTGGGCGGACGGCCGGTCACGCCGCTTCGTCCTCTGCGCGATCGTGGTCCGGTACGAGGACAACGGCACGGCTGACCCCCTCTGGCGGTTCCTGTGACAGTGCGAGGCCGAGCCGGGGGAACCGGCGGCAGCTCGTGGCCGGCCGCCGCCGTGAGGGCCGGCTGGTCAGGAACGGAGGGCCGTTCTGTGCCATGGCTGCCAGCAGACAGAGAACAGCGGAGGTGGAGGCGAAGGACCGGCCGATCGGGTGGATGTTCTCGCCGGGCTCGGCCGACGCGTTCGGCTCGACGACAAGACAGCTTCCGTCGTCTGCGAGGGCCTCTTCGGCGCGCCGGAGTGCCGCACCGGGATCACCGAGATCGTGGAGGCAGTCGAAGAACGTCACGAGATCGTAGTCGCCACCGGGGAAGTCATGCGCAGCGGCGACCTCGAACGTCACGCGATCACCGAGACCCTCCTCCTCAGCCAGTTTTCGGGCCGCTTCGACGGAGGGCTCGTGGAAGTCGAAGCCGTGAAAGCGGGACTGCGGAAATGCCTTGGCCATGAGCACGGTCGAGTGGCCGAAGCCGCACCCCACATCGGCGACCGATGCGCCTCGCCGAAGTTTGGTCTCGACACCCTCCATGGCGGGCAGCCACTCCTGAACGAGGACTGCCTCGTAGCCGGGCTTGAAGAAAGCAGCGACGCCCTCCGCCAGTTCCGGGCCGTAGTCCTGCCAGCTCACGCCGCCGCCGCTCCGGTAGGCGTTCGCCAGCGCCTCTTCTGCACCGTAGAGGGCCTTCAGCATGGTGAAGCCACCGGCGACGTAGGTCGGAAGGGATGAATCGGCCAGGACGGCTGCGTGCTCGTCCGGCAGAACGTATGTGTTGGCCCTGGGGTCGTGCAGTACGTAGGCACTGGCGACCTGTGCCGCGAGCCACTCCCGGACGTACCGCTCGACGAGCCCTGTCCTCTCGGCCAGTTCGTCCGAGGTGAGCGCCCCTGCCCCCGACATCGCCTCGTACAGTCCGAGGCGGACGCCCAGAGACGTCGAGAGCCCCGCGAAAGCCGCCGCATTGTCAGCGACCACCCGCTCGAGGAATTCCATTACGCGATTCTCATCCGACACGTGATCAAACTTTCAACCGTGGCGATGCCTTCCCTTTCTCAACGAGTGAGAGCCGCGGCCTGGTTCACACCACTGCGCCGGGCACCCGGAGGGGAGACGGTGTGAACGTTTGCCGAAACCGCTGCCCGTCATGACGGAGGTTCATATCGTCGCACCATGAATGGCCCTGTCGACATGATCAGTGTCCGGTCCAGCACGCCGTGGCCCAGCCGCATCACCCGCCGCGCAGCCCTGCGATTAGGTCTCGGCTCCGTTGCCACAGTCGGCGCCGGGATCACCACCGTCGGCTGTGACGGTGGTGGCGGCGGTAGTGGTGATGGTGGCCGTGGTGGTGGCGGGGGCGCCGGGTCACCGCATCCGTGGCGGCACACCATCGGATCGTGGGTCCTCTCGTCGCCGGCGGTGGTCGGCGGGGTGGTGTACATCGGCGGCGGCAGACGCGGCAAGAACATGTACGCCTTGGATGCGGCCACCGGCGCCGAGAAATGGGCATTCTCCGCACAGGAAAGGGTCGTCTCGTCGCCGGCGGTGGTCGGCGGGGTGGTGTACGTCGGCAGCGACGACGGCAAGGTGTACGCCCTGGACGCGGCCACCGGGGCCAAGAAGTGGGCCTTCAAAACAGGCGCCTGGGTCAAGTCGTCGCCCTCGGTGGTCGGCGGCGTGGTGTACATCGGCTGCTACAACGGGACCGTGTTCGCCCTGGACGCGGCCACCGGCGCCAAGAAGTGGGCCTTCATCACCGGGGGCTGGCTCACTTCGTCACCGACGGTGGTCGACGGCGTGGTGTACATCGGCGGCTTCAACAAGAACGTGTACGCCCTGGACGCGGCCACCGGCGCCAAGAAGTGGGCCTTCACCACCGGCGGTGAAATCCTCTCCTCGTCGCCCGCGATCGCCGGCGGCGTGGTGTACATCGGCAGCGACGACGGCAAGGTGTACGCCCTGGACGCGGCCACCGGCGCCAAGAAGTGGGCTTTCGTCATGGGCGGCTCGGTGACCGCGTCGCCCACGGTCGCCGACGGGGTGGTGTACATCGGCAACGGGAAGGTGTACGCCCTGGACGCGGCGACGGGCGCGAAGAAGTGGGCCTTCACCACCGGCGGCACCATCCTCTTCTCGTCGCCCGCGGTGGTCCGCGGGACGGTGTACGTCGGCAGCAACGACAAGAACCTGTACGCCCTGGACGCGGCGACCGGCGCGAAGAAATGGGCCTTCACCACCGGCGGCGAGGTCCAGTCGTCCCCCGCGGTGGTCCGCGGGACGGTGTACGTCGGCAGCAACGACGGGAACGTGTACGCCCTGAACGCGGCCACCGGGGCAGGCCCGGCGCTACCTCCTCCGACCGGTGCTGCGCCCACGGGGACGGCGTAGTCGTTCAGGCTCGCTCTGGCGGCGAGCGGTCGGGGAAGGCAGGCGAATGCGACCACACCGAGGACTCGGGGGTACCCATGGATACGACTCCACCCGCTCCACCGCCGTCTTCCGGCTCCGGCGAACCGGACTCCGATGCGGGCACCACGGCACCGGAACCGGCCCCGGTTCCTGACCCTGCCCCCGCTCCTGCGCCTGCGCCTGCCCCGTCGGTCGATCCGGTCCACAACGGCGCCCCGGAGCCCGTTCCGGGGGAGCCCTCCGTACCGCCTGCCGGGCCGACCGTGTGGCATGTCCTGGCGGACGAACGCCTGCCTGGGTTCCGCACACTTCCGCCGAGACATCGAGCGCTGTACATGGTGATGGCGGCGGTCGTGGTCCTGGGCGGTCTTCTGTTCGCCTACTACGCGAACTACCTGCTGGACCGGACCACGGCCACTGACCGGGTTCGCTCCGACAAGAGCGCGGAGAAGACGGTCGACCGCGAACAGCCCGCCTTCGTCTCCACGATCACCCCGCGCGACTACGACCAGGACATGCCCGAATCCATGGTCGTGCTGCTGGACCGGCCACTGACCGCGAGTGAACAGGCCACCCTCACGGCCACGCGTGGTGATGCTTCGCGGGTCTGGGCGGTCATGAAGCCTCTCGGCGGCCGGGTCGTCGAGTACCCGCCGCCCTTCCGGAAGCCTCTGGAGGACGGCCGTCAGGCTCCGAACGGCAAGGCGCAGACGTTCAACCTCAATCTGAACAGCGACCGCGGCGCCGGCCTCACGATCAACGGCATGACCGCCGTGAAGGACGCGTGCGGCGCTCCCACCGCGCAGACCGTGATCGACGTACCACCGGCCGGTTCCGAGTCCCGGCAGGGCCTCATGTGGGACATGACCGGTGGGTCGGCGGACCGGCCGCACGGACCGTACGTCCTGGACGAGGGTGAGTCCCAGGGCGCGTTGTACTTCCGCCACAACGCCATCGACCTCGGCAACGGTCAGTCGAACATGGCCCTGCGCATCCAGCCCGAGGTGTCCACCCAGACGTGCAAGTGGCACATCAGCGTGTCCTACACCGACACGTCCGGCTCCCACGCGCAACGCATTCCGAGGGGTACCGGCACCCTCACCACCGAGGCCGTACCGCAAGAGCCCGGCCAGTACTTCCTGTGGGTCACGGGCACGGGCTGGGGCTGCATCGGGCAGGTGAGTCAGAAGGGCTGCCGGGGCACCCGGACGCTCATGGATCTGCAGCCCTGGCGGTTCGACGGACGCGTCGAATGAGGTCCGCCGGCCGGCGCGCGGCGCGTTCTCCTGTCATGTCGTGGCGAGTGCCCCGGTCGGGGTGAGCCGTGCCGCACGGATCGACGGGTAGACGCCTGCCGCCATCCCGATGACCACGGCACCGCCCACACCCGCGCCGAGCACCGTGAGCGGGATGACGGGCTGCCAGCCCTCATAAAGGGCGTGACCGGCGGTGGCCAGTACCCCGATCACCGTGCCCGCGACCCCGCCAAGAAGGGACAGCACCACCGACTCGGTGAGGAACTGGCCTCTGATCTGGCCCCGGTTGGCGCCGAGCGCGCGCCGCAGGCCGATCTCCTTGCGTCGTTCCAGCACCGAGATGTACATGGTGTTCGCCACGCCGATCCCGCCCACCAGCAGCGCCACCCCCGCGAGGCCGAGGAACAGGGACGAGAAGGCGCTGTTCGTCGCCCGCTTCGCCGCCAGAGCGTCCGAAGGGCGGCTGACCTGCACCAGTCCCGGCAGTTGCGGGTACAGGGTGGCGGGCAGCACGGACGAGACCGCCTCGATGGCGTCCTCGTGCGCCTTCACGTAGACCACGGTCGGATGCCCGTCGAACGCGAGGGTCTTCTTCGCCGCCTCCCAGCCGACCAGCACCGAGCGGTCCAGGTCCGGCGCGAGCGGCAGTGGATCGAGGATGCCGATGACCGTGAACGACTTCGTTCCCACGAGGATCTGCGGTGCCTGCCGGCCCGGTACGAGGCTGGTCACGCCGAGGCGGGACGCCGCCTCGTAGCCGAGGACCGCTGTCGGCAGCCGGTCGGTCGCGGCGTCGAGGAACCTCCCGGCCCGTACGCGGCCGTTCACCACCGGCAGCAGGCCGTCGCCGGCGGCGAGGACCGTGAGGCCCAGTCCGTCGTTGGGGTCGGTCCGGTCCGAACGGTGCACCAGCCGGTGGGTGTTGGCGACCTCGCTGGTCGCCGTGACCGGGCCGATGCGGGCGGCCGTCTTGTCGGCGGACGCGGGCAGCACCACCGGGGGGTTCTGGTCGGGCTGGGGTACCGCGCGGAGCGTGTTCGTGCCGAGCGCGGACAGCTGGTCGTTGAGCGCCCGCTGGCTGGACGCCGGGATCCCCGTCACGAGGACGAGGGTCGCGATGCCGATGGAGATGCCCAGCGCGGACAGCGCGGCACGCAGTCTGCGGGTGCGGATGCCGAGCAGTCCGAGCCGCAGCACATCGGACGGGCTCTGCCGGGCCGGACGGGTGAGCCTGTCGGGGGCGGTGGCGCTCACCGGTCCTCCCCCGGGGCCGGGCCGGCGGCACCGTCCACGGACCGGCCGGCTGCGGACCGGCCGTCCGCGGCGAGCCCGGCCGACGGTGCGGGGCCGACCGACGGTGCGAGCCCGGCCGAGGGTGCGGGGCCAGCCGACGGTGCGAGCCCGGGCGACGGTGCGGAGCCGGTGGCCTGGTCCGCCGCCGGGCTCCGGCGCGGTCCGGTGTCCCTGACGATCCGTCCGTCGCGCATCTGAACCTGGCGTGGCAGCCGCGCCGCGATGTTCGCGTCGTGCGTGATCACGGCGATGGTGGTGCCCTCTCCGTTCAGTTGGACGAGCAGGTCCAGAACGGCCTGGCCGTTGGCGGAGTCGAGCGCGCCCGTCGGCTCGTCCGCGAGCACCAGAGCCGGCTCGCCCACCAGTGCGCGGGCGATCGCGACGCGCTGCCGTTCGCCGCCGGACAACTGGTGCGGCAGGTGCCCGACCCGGTGGCCGAGCCCGACGCGTTCCAGCGCGGCGAGCGCGAGCGGGGTGCGCCGTCTGCGCGGCACTCCCGCGTACAGCAGGCTGGTGGCGACGTTCTCGGCCGCGGTCAGCCCGTCCGTCAGGTGGAACTGCTGGAAGACGAAGCCGAGCCAGCGCCCGCGCAGTGCGGACAGCCGCCGGTCGCTCAAGGACGCGGCGTCCTGCCCCGCGATCTCCACGGTGCCGCGGGTGGGCAGGTCGAGCGTCCCCATGATGTTCAGCAGCGTGGACTTTCCGGAGCCGGAAGGGCCGACGATGGCGAGCAGTTCGCCCTCGTGGATGGTCAGGGACACGTCGTCGAGCGCCGTCACGCCGCCGGGGAACGCCTTGGTCGCGTGCGTGAGCCGCAGCACGGCGGACGGCTCGCCTGTGGGTATGGGGGGCGTGTCGCCCTCGCGGGGTGCGTGGTGGTGGGCTCTCACGACGCCGTCACCACCCGCTCCCCCTCCTTGATCCCCGCGCCCGAGACCTCGACCTGGCCGTTGGCGAACAGTCCCGTCTTCACGGCGACCAGCTGCCCGCCTGGGCGCTGGAGGGCGTAGCCGCCCTCCTGGAGCGCGAGCAGCGCGCCCACCGGCACGGTGAGGACGTTCTTGCGGGTCTGCGTCGTGAAGGTCACCCGCACGGATGCCGCCTCCAGGTTCTTGACCGAGGCGCTGTCCACCGGCACCACGGTGACCTGCAGCGACGGCGAGGCGTTGGTGCCGGACGGGTCGGATTTGCCATCCGGGCCGCCCTGCACCGCCGTACCGACCGACGTCACCCTTCCGGGCACCTGCCTGGTGTCGGGAAGGGTGATGAAGACCTTGTCGCCCTGGTGGATCCGGGCCGCGTCACCGGCGCCGACCGTGACCGACACCGACTTCCGCCGGGAGGTCACCGACAGGACGTCCTCCGCCGCCGGGTCGCCGAGCTGGGCCTTCACCGCGCCCACGCGGACCGCGCCGGGCAGTACGACCACCCGGCCGACCGAGAGCGTCCCGGTCTGCTGCCCGCCCGTGTCGCGCTGCCAGCGCTTCAGCGCGTCGAGGAGGGACGACGTCAGGAGGGTCCCGGGAGCTTTGCCCGCGCCGGTGGACGACGCGCCGGTGGACGACGGCGTGCCGCGCGACTCGGGGCCGATGCCGTAGCCGAGGGCCTTCAGGTTGGCCGCGAGGACGGTCACGTCGGCGCCTCTCGCCCCGGCCTTCACGGCCGCCTTGTCCAGCGTGCGGAAGACCGGGGTGTCGCCGTAGAGGACCATGACCGGCTGGTCGTCCACCCAGTACAGGGGCTTGCCTCGGGTCACCGTCGCTCCGCTCGCCGGCAGCTTGGTGATCAGGCCCTTGCCCGCGCCCTTGATCGTGACCGCCGCGCCGTAGCCGAGGGTGCCGGGCAGGGCCTCGCTGTCGGACAGGTCGGTGCGCCGGATGAGGGTGGTCTGCGCGGACGGCTCCCCGGCGGGCTTGGCGCGGCTTGCGTCCCCGTGCCGCTTCAGCGCCGTCCCGCCGTAGACCCCGCCGGTGACGACGGCGAGGACGGCGACGGCGACGGCGATCCGGCGGCCGGTCCGGCTGCAGGTTCGGGGGCCGGTTCGGCTGCCTCTTCGTCCACCGGTTCGTTCACGGGTTCGTCCCCGGGTTCGTCCGCCGGTTCGTCCGCCGGTTCGTCCGCCGCCGTCGGTGGGCGAGGGCGCGGCGGCCCTACTTCTTGCCCTTGCCACCGAACGCCTCCAGGCGGCAGTCGTGGTCGATCTTGTCGGTGGGGAGAGCGTTGCCGTCCTCCGGGACATCGTCGTCGAATGTCCAGCCGTCAGGACTGCCGTCGGACTTGAAGACCTCGTGGACCTTCAGGCCCTTCGACTTCAGGCAGTTGACGTAGGCGCGGTAGTCGTCCGCATAGTGCGGATTGGTCTCGGGGCGCTCCTCGACCGGCTGGAGCGGCATCTTGTACAGGCACGCGTGGTACTGCGCCTTGTACCGTGCCGTGACCTTCGGGTCGTCGACCGGAGGCGCCTGCCCGCCGGGGTGATCGACCCGCGCGGTGTTCATCGGGACGCCGTGGGTTTGCAGGCACGCCCAGTACACGTCCCAGAGCTGGTCGATCTCCTCCTGGGAGCTGTCGAGGCGCAGCAGCGGGCGCTTGGCCTCGGCGGCGGCGTCGGAGGACCGCGCGGCAGGGGCCGCCCCGGCCTTGCCGCCGTTCGACGAGGGGGTCACCAGTGAGGCGACGCCGCTGTCCGACGTCTTCTGTCCGCTGTCGGTGCCACCGCCCCCGCCCCCGCCTGAGCCGCCTCCGCAGGCTGTGAGAGCAAGGCCCGCTGTCAGGAGGGCGGCGCTCAGGACGGCGGCGGTTCGGGTACGGCGCCTCCCCCGCGGGGCGTGCGCCGTGCCGGGGGAGCCGGCTGCGGGGTGCGGCCGGTCGGTCTCGTTGTCCATGACACCGGAGCCTGCCGAGCGAATGTCAGAGGCTTGTCAGAGAGCGATGGTCCTGCCGTGTGCTCCCTCTCGGGACGTTCGGGCACGTCGCGGGCGTTCCTACACTCGTCACATGTGCGCGCATGTTGTCGTCGCTGAAGATGACGCCAAACAGGCCGAGTTGATCCGCCGCTACCTGGAACGCGAGAGCCACGGGGTGACCCTCGTCGGGGACGGCCGGGCCGCGCTCGCCGAGATCCGCCGTCGGCTGCCCGACCTGCTGGTGCTCGACGTGATGATGCCCGGTCTCGACGGGCTCGACGTCTGCCGGACCCTCCGGTCGGAGGCCGGCCTCGATGCGCTGCCGGTGCTCATGCTGACCGCCCGGTCCACCGAGGACGATCTGCTGCTCGGTCTGGACCTGGGCGCGGACGACTATCTGACCAAACCGTTCAGCCCGCGTGAGCTGATGGCCCGCATCCGGTCACTGCTACGGCGCAGCGTGCGCGCCCGGCAAGCGGCGCCGGGCGGGGCGGGTGGTGCGCCGGGGGCTGCGAGCGGTATGGCGGGGGGTACGCCGGGGGCTGATGCCCGTATGCCGGGGGCTGCGGGCGGTATGCCGGGCGGCAACCTGCTGACCGCGGGTGCGGTGACCGTCGATCCGGCCCGGCACGAGGTGTGGGCGCACGGTACGCGGATCTCCTGCACCCCGGGGGAGTTCCGGCTGCTGGAGGTGCTCGCGGGCGGGCCTGGGCAGGTGTTCACCCGGTCGCAGATCCTGGAGCGGCTGCACGGTTTCGACCGGTACATCACCACGCGGACGGTCGATGTGCACGTGATGAACCTGCGGAAGAAGATCGAGGAGAACCCGCGCCGGCCGATGTGCCTGGTGACCGTGTACGGGGTGGGCTACAAGCTCTCCGACGACACACATGTGTCGCGGCCCGGGGGCGTGCGCCATGCGCCGTGACGCCGTGACGGGCCCGCGTCTCGCCGTGCCCCTGCGGCGCAGCCTGCTCCTGCGGCTGCTGGCCGTGGCGGCCCTGGTGTCGGTGTGCTCGATCGCGGCCACGGCGTGGGTGGTCGTGCGGACTACGGCCGTGGCCATCCGCCAGGAGCAGGGCAAGGCCCTCGCCGACGACACGAAGACGTACGACGTGCTGGTCGGTTACGCGGCGCGGCACCGGAACTGGGACGGCGTGGGGCCCACCGTGGCCGCACTCGGGCGGACGACCGGGCACCGGATCGTCCTGCGGGACGGCGACCGGACGCTGGCGGACTTCGCTCCGCTGCCCGGCCGGCCGTACCTGCCGGCGGCCAAGCCGACCGCCGTCATCGATCCGCTGTCGGTCGATCCGCAACTGCTGCCCACCGCGGCGCGCGGCGGCGGGATCGACCCGCGCGTGGTCGGCCCGTACCGGTTGTCGGACGCGGAGAGTTCGAGACTGCGGGACACGGCACTGGGCGTCGTCGAGTGCTTGCGGAGCACACTCGGCGTCGCGGCGCGGATGGTGGTCCGCCCCAGTGGCCGGCCCGCCGTGGAGACGCCGGACGGACGGCCCCTCGGCACGCGGTGCGAGGCGGCGGCGCTGAACGGCCCGATGCCCTCGGAGCGGAAGGCACTCGACACCCTCGACGGCCTGGTCGACAGCTGCCTGGCGCGGCGGGGGCTCCGCGGGGTGACCATGATGCTCGACGGGTCCTGGCAGGCGGTACGCACGGCCTCCCGCACGACCTCCCGCACGTCCGCGGCCCCCGCGCCCGACAAAGATGTGCGGGACTGCGTCGCGAGCGGGCGTGCGGAGCAGCTTCAGCCGTACGTGGCGCCCGCGGTCCAGCTCTACGTCAGCAGCCCCGGCGACCGTACCGCCACCACCTTCCTCGACCTGTCGGCGTCCAACAAGCTGCGGATCGCGTGGGGCGCGGCGCTCGTGCTGCTGGTGACGGTCGCGGTCACGGCCTTCGCGGGCATCCGGCTCGTCCGGCCGCTGCGCAGGCTCACCCTGGCCGCACAGCGGATGGAGGCCGGTGACGTCTCGGCGCGGGTCGAGGTCGCGGGCGGTGACGAGATCGCCCGGCTGTCGGCCGCGTTCAACTCGATGTCACGGCGGCGCGAGCAGCTGGAGTCGGCCCGCCGGGTGATGGTGAGCGACGTGGCGCACGAGTTGCGCACGCCGCTGAGCAACATCCGCGGCTGGCTGGAGGCGGTCGAGGACGGTGTCGTCCCGCCGGACGAGCAGCTGGTGTCCTCCGTGCTGGAGGAGGCTTTGCTGCTCCAGCACGTCATCGACGACCTGCGGGACCTCTCGGCGGCCGACGCGGGGGAACTGCGGCTCAGCATGGCGCCGCTGAGTGTGGCCGACGTCCTCGCCCAGACGGCTCAGGGCCACGGCCCGCGTGCCGAGGCCGCGGGGGTGCGGCTCGTGGTGGCGGCGGACCCGGAACTGACGGTGCCGGCGGATCCCGTACGGCTCCGGCAGGCGGTCGGCAACCTCGTGTCGAACGCCATCCGCCACACACCGCCCGGCGGCACCGTGCTTTTGAAGGCGGCCGGTGATCTTCCCGTCCCCGCCCCGGCCGGGAGGGCAGCCGTGGCCGCCACCGTGGCGGGCGTCCGGATCGAGGTGTCCGACATGGGCTCGGGGATCGCGCCCGAGGACCTGCCTCATGTCTTCGACCGTTTCTGGCGGGCCGAGAAGTCCCGCTCGCGCCTGACCGGTGGCAGCGGGCTCGGTCTGTCGATCGTGCGCAAGCTGATCGAGGCGCATGGTGGCACGGTCGAGGCCCGCAGCACCCTGGGCGCGGGCTCGACCTTCGTCCTGTGCCTTCCCCGGGTCCCAGCCTCTCCGCGGTGAACGGCGGGGCGGCGGGGCGGCGGGGCGGCGGGGCGGCGGGGCGGCGGGGCGGCGGGGCGGCGGGGCGGCGGGGCGGCGGCTGACGATCCGTTTGGCGGGCCGGGTGTTCCGGCAAGTGCTCCCCGGAGCCGGGTAGGTCAGGGACCATGAAGCATGCGCCCGGATGACTGGCACCTCACCGAAGACGTCGACGACTTTCTCGCCCGAGCCGGAGACTTCCTGCGCTCACGCCCCGCCCTGCACAACACGCCGCTGACGACGACCGAGAGACTGCGCACACGCGGGTCGGCCGCGTTGGGGCCCGAACCCACGGTCTTCGGCCGACTGGAGTCACAGGGCGAGGTCCGCGCCGTCTTCTACCGCCTTCCGACCCGCCGCCTGACCCTCACCCCCCTCTCCCGCGAACAGGCCGACGCGCTCGCCGCTCACCTGGCCGACCTCGGCCACTCCTTCTCCGGCGTCACCGCGGACCACGACACCGCGACCGCCTTCGCCGAGGCGTGGCAGCGGCACGCAGGCGCGGCGCCGGTGGCCGACTGGTGGGGCCGTCTCCACCGTCTCGGCACGCTCACCCCGCAGGAGCCGGTCCCGGAGGGCCGGGGCCGCGTCGTGGACGCGCCGGAGCGTGAGCAACTCATCCACTGGTGCAATGGGTTCGTCGCCGACGTCGGCGAGGCCCCCCTGGACGCCGGCTCCTGGGCCGACTCGCGTTTCGCCGACAAACGCTTCACGTTCTGGGAGACCCCGGACGGCACCCCGGTCTCCATGGCGGGCTCGACGTCGATGGTCGGCGGAATGATCCGGGTGGACCCCGTCTACACCCCGGCCCGCCTCCGGGGTCGCGGCTACGCGGGCGCCGTGACGGTCGAGGTGAGCCGAGCCGCGTTGGCCGCGGGTGCGACGGACGTCGTCCTGTTCACGAACCCGGCCAACGCGACGAGCAACGCCCTCTACCGACGAATCGGATACGTTCCGATTGCCGAATTCACCGGGTACGGCTTCTCCTACGACGCACCGGAAGCCGGTTAGGAACACGACGGAAGAACCGGTGCAGCGGCCCCGCAGAACTCGGAGGTGCAGGGTTCCACTGCTGGTTCCGCGGGGCCGGTGCGCTGCTCGCCTACCCTCTGGCGCGTCCGATACGCCCGATCTCTCCCTTTGCCTGCGCGGTGGCGTCTCTTCCCTCGGTGCGCGCGCGTGTGGGGGGGGGGGGGCCCCCGCCAGGCGGGGTTGGAGTCACGCCGTTATCCCGGAGGGGTGGTGAGGGGTGTTCCTCCCTTTTTTTCT
>NZ_JBVIIT010000016.1:12143-94625 GCF_055569615.1 Streptomyces sp. NPDC031379
CCCCACCCCCCCCCCCCCCCCCCCCCCCCCCCCCCCCCCCCCCCCCCGCCCCCCCCCCCCCCCCCCCCCCCTCCCCCCCCTTCTTCCCCCCCCCCCCCCCCCCCCCCCCCCCCCCACTTCGTCCCGCGTGGCGTACAGCTGTGAGACGCCCGTGTCTACCAGCGGTACCAGCGGCCCCTGCGGCCACCGCCGCCCGCAGGCCGGACCACGAAGCCCAGCAGCCACACGACCAGCACGATCACCGCGATCCACCACAGCGCCTTCAGTGCGAAGCCCGCACCGAAGAGGATCAGAGCCAGAAGAAGAACCAGAAGCAGGGGAACCATCGTTATCAACCTCCTGGCCACCGGATGCCCTTACTTCAGCCCTACAAGCACATAAAAAACTGGTTACTTTCACGCCATGGAGGGCATGCGCGCGCCGCGCAACGTTCGTTTAGCGGCGCCATGAGGGGTCATGCGGACCTCAGCAGCTGATATCGGCATCGAGGAAGGTGAGCAGCATGGCCGCCAGTGAGAAGGCCCGGGCCAAGGCCGAACAGGCGATCGGCAAGGCCGCTCAGGCAGCCGGACGCGCCATCGGCAACAACAAGCTGATCGCCAAGGGCCACGCCGCGCAGGTCGCCGGCAAGGCCCGAGAGGCCAAGGAGTCACTCAAGGACACCGGTCGGCACTGACCGGCGAGGAACACCTGCGCCGGGGGGCGGTCCTGTTGCGGGGCCGCCTCCGGCGCATGTCGCGACTCGCCTCGGCCCTCGTCTCCATGCCACCCGTGTGCTCCGTGCCACCCGTGTGCTGCGCCACGGGCATCTGATCGCCCCCACCCTCAGGCGGCCCGCCACAGCGCGGGAACCGACGGAGGTTCCCAGCCGGGCTGGGCCGTGTGGGCTTGGAGGCAGACGTAGCCGCGGCCGCCATAGGTGACCCGGTCGCCGGCCGTGTAGGCCGTGCCCGCGGCCCAGGTCGTGCCTGGTGGCGGGGTGCTGGGGCCACCTGGGCCCGGGTCCTGCGGGACGTCCAGCACGAAGTCGAAGGCCGCCTCGCGGCCGCCGTCGCCGTCGCCGTCGCGTACGGTCATCAGCAGCCGTGGGTCGAAGATCGTGTCGGTGTTGTTGCGCGGTTCGTTCGGGAAGTACAGCTGGGTCGTCAGGATCGGGCGGCCCGGAGCCTGCACCTTGACGTGGAGGTGCCGGGTGCGGCCGGGGTAGAGGCCCGGGACGATCGTGGTCAGCGCGAACGAGCCGCGCGAGTCGGTGTACTGGTGGCCGCGCAGCCGGAACCCGGTGTTGTCGTAGGCGCCGTTGGTGTCGGCCTGCCAGAAGTCGAGCAGGGCGCCGGTGACGGGGAGGCAGGCGCGGCCGAAGACGTAGCCGGTCACGGTCAGCCGGGTGCCGGGCAGGCCGGGCTCCAGCAGGCTGGTGCGCTCGGGCGAGGCGGGCTTGAAGTACGGTCCCTCGATCTGCTCGGGCGTGGGGTCGTCGCCGTCGTCGCAGGGCGGGGTGAGGGGCACGGCCGTGCCGGTGTCGGCGAGGGTGCGGGCGAGGGCCGGGCCGCCGATGAGGGCGACGGGTATCGCGGCGGTGGCCGCGACCGCCGCGCGCAGCACGGTCTTACGGGTCACGCGCCGGGGGTGCTCGGGATACGGGGAGTGCGTCTCGCTGTCCATACCTGCTCCTTGTGGGGGCCGTCGGATCGGCAACGAACCTAGGCGGGTGTCCCCGGAGCTTCGATGGACTGGTGATGGCGGCTGTGGTGTTTTCGGAAGTCGCCGGGGCTGGTGCCGGTCTCCCGCCGGAAGAAGCGGCAGAAGTAGGCGGGGTCGGTGAACCCCACGCGGGCGGCGACCTGCCGTACGGGCAACTCGGTGTGCACGAGCAGTCGTTGGGCCTGGTACACACGGGCCTCGATCAGGAGCCTGCCTGGGCTGCGGCCGGTGGCGGTGCGCACGGCCTGGGTGAGATGGCCGGGAGTGACTCCGAGCCGTCCGGCGCACTCCCGCACCGACCAGGCCACCGCTTCCCGCCGGGACATGAGCCGGGCGAACGCCTCGGCGAGCGCCGACGAACGGGCGGTGATCTTGTTTGGGCCGGTGGTGTTCTTTGGGCCAGCTGCCTTCTCCAGGCCAGCTGCCTGCTCCGGGCCGACGGCCTGCTCCGGGCCGGTGGCCTGCTCCGAGCCGGCGGCCTTCTCCGAGCCAGCCGCCCGGGCCGGGTCAGTGGCCGGCGGCGGGTTCGTGACCGGTGGCGGGTTCGCGGACGGCGGTGGGTTCGTGACCGGTGGCGGGTTCGCGGACGGCGGCGGGTCGGTGACCCCTGGTGGGCCGGTGACCTCTGACGAGTTCGTGGCTCGCGCCGGGTCCGTGGCTCGCGGCAGGTCCGTGGCTCCCGGCAGGTTCGTGCTCCCCGACGGGACGGTGACCCCCGCCGGGTCCGTGCCCCTCGGTCGAGACGGGTCAACCGGCCGAGTGAGGCGATCCGGCCGGAGGGGGTGACCGGGCGAGAGGGGACCATCGGGTCGGAGCGGGTGACCGGGCCGCGGCGGTGGGTCGGCGATCGGGTCGGGGCAGGCCAGCGGCCCCGAAGGGGGCACCGGCCCGGCAAGGGCTAACGGCCCGGCAGGAGTCAGGGACCTGGCGGGGGCCACGGACCCGGCGGGGGCCCCAGACCCGGCAGGAGTCACGGACCCGGCAGGAGTCACGGACCCGACCTGAGCCACAGAGCCAACAGAAGCCACAGAGCCAACAGAAGCCACAGACCCGGCGCCGCTCCCCCGCCCCGTACCGGTGCCGTCCCGCACGTCGAGTCGGGCCGCGCGGACGACCAGGACGTGGAGCAGGGCACGCAGCACGCTCTCGTAACCGGGGGCCCTGTGTCGTCCCTCGGCCACGAGGTCGGCCATCAGCCTGCCGGTCCAGGCGTCGGCCTCGGCGTCCAGGGCGAACCAGCAGGTCCTGCCGAGTCGTCGCAGGAGGCGGCGGTCGCCGGGGTGGTCCACCAGGAAGTCCTCGGTGAACAGGGCGAGCGTGCCGTCTAGACCGCGATCGCCCTGCCAGTGGTGGATCTGCCCGGGGAGGATCACGGCCAGGTGCGGCGGGTGCACCGGCCACCGGGCGAGATCGACGACGTGGGTGCCCGACCCGGCGGTGACGTGGACGATCTCGTAGAACGTGTGGCGGTGCGGGTGATTCGTCCGGGAGAGCGGGCCCACCTCCTCGAAGGAGCCCGCGGCGAACGGCACCGCTCCCGGTCCGGCCACCTCCAGCCGGTGCAGGGGCGGCTCTCCGGCGCGCGGAGCGAGACAGGGCGTTCCCGGTAGGACGGTGGTGTTCCGCATCGATCGCATCGACCCCCAAGGCAGGTCCAGACCATTTGAGGCGGGTGTCACGATCCCACAGCCGTACGCATCGCGACAGGGCGCGCCAGCGGTCCCGTCATAGGTCCGCACCAACCCCTTGCCTGCCGCCTCCCCCGCATCGCAAGCTCCCTTCATGGAGCTGGAGTTGCGGCATCTGAGGACCATCCGGACGATCGCCGAGGCGGGCAGTCTCACCCGGGCCGCGACGCGGCTGGGGCTCGCACAGCCGGCGCTGAGTGCCCAGCTCAAGCGGATCGAACGGGCCGTGGGCGGGCCGCTGTTCGAGCGAGGACGGCAGGGGGTGCGGGCCACCGCACTGGGCGAACTGGTGCTGGAGCGCACCCGGATCGTGCTGCCGGCGGTGACCCAACTCCAGCAGGAGGCACACCGGTTCGCCCGTGCCCGGCGCGAGCCGCAGCGTCTGCGGTTGCGGCTCGGTGGCACGCACGGTCCCCTGCTGGGTGCTCTGGTGGACCGGCTGGCCGACGCCGTGCCCGGCGCGACGGTGACGACTCGCGCCTCGTGGTCCGAGCGGGAGCTGGCCGGTCTGGTGGCCGAGGGACGGCTGGACTTCGCCCTCGCGGGCACCTGCGGCTCCACCGCGCCGCCCGACGCCGCCCAGCTGGCCCGGCGGGAGATCGCGTGGACCCGGTGTTCGTCATGCTGCCCGAGCGTCATCCGCTGGCCGCCTCCGCCGAGGTCGCCCTGGCCGCGCTGGCCGGCGAGGAGTGGGCCTGCGTACCGGGTGACGGCTGCTTCGCGGACTGCGTCACCGCGGCCTGTACCCGGGCCGGGTTCGCCCCGCGCCGCACGTACGAGACGGACACCGCGTCCTGTGTGCATCTGGTGCAGGTCGGCCGCGCGGTGGTCCTGTGCCGGGCCACGTTCCCGACGACGCCCGGCGTCGCCACCCGGCCGCTCGCCGGCACTCCCCTGGTCTGGCGGCACGTGCGAGACCCTCCTGCGCGTTCCGTCCGGTATCGGCGATCTTGTGGTAGTGGTCGAGTCCTGGACGACGACGGGCAAGGCGCGTACAGGGGAAGGAGATCGATCTCATGACGAGCCCCGGCGGTGACGCGGAGACCGCGGCCGGCACGGCGTACGACGGTCCGGCGGCCCTGCCTCCGGCTGTGGCCTCCTCGGTCCTGGAGGAGGCCCGCAGGCTGGCGCCCGAGGCCGTCGCGCTGCGCCGGGAGCTGCACGCCCGGCCGGAGACCGGCCTGGATCTGCCGGGCACGCAGCGACGGGTGCTGGCCGCGCTGGAAGCCCTGGACCTTCCGGTGCGTACCGGTCGTCGGCTCTCCTCCGTCGTGGCGACCCTGACGGGAGCGGCTCCCGGACCGACGCTGCTGCTGCGTTCCGACATGGACGCCCTGCCGCTGACCGAGAAGACCGGCCGGGACTTCGCCTCCCGTACCCGTGGGGTGATGCACGCGTGCGGTCATGACGCGCATATGGCGATGCTGGTGGCCGCGGCGAGGCTGCTCGCGGGCCGGCGCGCCGAACTGGCCGGGCGGGTGGTGTTCGTGTTCCAGCCGGGCGAGGAGGGCGACCACGGCGCCCGGCACATGATCGACGAGGGGGTGCTGGACGGGGTGGACGCGGCGTTCGCGCTGCACGTGACGCCGAATCTGCCCAGCGGTGTGCTGCGGTTGCGGCCGGGGCCGCAGATGGCGGCCTCCGACCGGGTGTATGTGACGGTGCGCGGGCGGGGCGGCCACGCCTCGGCCCCGCACATGACATGTGACCCGGTTCCCGTGGCCTGCGAGATCGTCCTCGCGCTGCAGACCACGCTGACCCGGAGCGTCGCCGCCGACGACGCGGCCGTGCTCAGCGTCACCCGTCTGTCGGCCGGCACCGGGATCGGGATCATCCCGGACACCGCCGAGCTGGCCGGGACGCTGAGGACGCTCGAGCCCGCCACTCGCCGACGGCTGCTGGATACGGTCGGCCGGGTGGCCGACGGGGTGGCCGCGGCCCACGGCGCGACGGCCGAGGTGCGCGTCGAGGAGGGCTACCCCGTGACCGTCAACGACCCGGACTTCACCGGCTTCGTCCTGCGCACCGCCGCCGGTGTCCTCGGCGGGCAGGCCGTGGACGTGATGCCGACCGCCCCGATGACGGCGGAGGACTTCTCCTACGTCCTCGACGCGGTCCCGGGCGCCCTGGCCTTCCTCGGTGTCTGCCCACCTGGCCTGACACCCGATCAGGCGCCGTCCCTGCACTCGTCTCGCGCGGACATCGACGAGGACGCGCTGGCGGCCGGCATCGCCTGCCACGCGGCGATCGCTCTGGCCTTCGCCTCCCTCGACGACGGGAGAGGCCGGCGCTGAGACACACATGTGCCGAGTGCTAACAAGTTCGTGATATGTGTTTCGCATGCTGGGGGTATGACCGCTCAGAGCAAGCGCACTTCCCGTGGGCGTCACCGCGCCCCCTCCTCGGGCGACCAGGTTCTCGCCTCTCTGTCCCGGGCGGGGGGACGTATTCCGCTGACGGCCGCCGCCCTGGTGGTCGCCGCCGCCGTCACCGGATGCGGGGCGGGCGGGAGCGGTGCGGTGCACGACGGCTCCGCCGCCGTCCGTGTGGACAAGACACCCCCCGCCCCGCACTCCGGGCGCAACGATGCGCGTCCGGTGGCCGGCGTCGGCGACTCGGCCCCCGCCCTCCCCCAGCAGCTTCCCGGCCTGGGCCCCCGGACGCTGTCGAAGATACCCGGCGACACCCGGCAGGTCGTCCTGGTGACCGGCCGGGGCAAGGACTCCAACCGCTCCCGGGTCGTGCTGTACACGCGGACCCCGGCGGGCTGGCGGGCGGGCGCGACCTGGTCCGCGCACAACGCGCTCAGGGGCTGGACCGACGACCACCACCTCGGTGATCTGCGCTCGCCCATCGGTGTGTTCACCCTCAGCGACGCCGGGGGCCTGCTGTCCGATCCGGGCTCCAAGCTGCCGTACACGCGCTCCACCGGGTTCGCCCTCGGCGGCACCGGCTTCCGGGGCGAACCCCTCGCCGGGTCCTTCGACTACGTCGTCGCCATCGACTACAACCACCAGAAGGGCACCTCGCCGCTCGACTGGACGCGACCGCTCGGCGCGGACAAGGGCGGCGGCATCTGGCTGCACGTCGACCACGGCGGCCCCACCCACGGGTGCGTGAGCATCGCCAAGGAGCACATGAAGGAGCTGCTGCGCACCCTCGACCCGGCACTGCACCCGGTGGTCGTGATGGGGGACAGCGCATCACTCGGCCGCTGAGGCGCTGCGGCGGTCGTGGGGCGTGACCGACTGCGTCAGGAGTGCCGGTGTCCTGGGCCGCGCTCAGGAGGCGCACGGTGCCGGACTCACCAGCCGGTGTGTTCTCGGATCAGTTCGTGAGCAGGTGGGCGCGGCCGAACAGGGTGGCGGCGGTTCGCGCGGTCGGTGTGCCGGAGTCCAGGTCCGCGCCGGCCTGCCGCAGGGCCACCACCACGTCGTCCGCGCCCTTGAACAGGGCGCCGGCGATGGGGGTCTGGTCGCGGGCGTTGCGCAGGTCCGGGTCGGCACCGAGTGCGATCAGGGCGTGTACGGTGTCGGCGTGGCCGTGGTAGGCGGCGAGCATCAGAAGGGTGTTGCCGGCCGCGTCGCTCGTGTTCACCGGGAGACCGTGCTCCACGAAGGCCACCAGGTGTCCGGTGCTGCCGTCCCGGGCCAGGTCCATGGCGAGGGCCACGACGCGTCGCGTCTGCTCAGGAGTCAGTGCACCGCTGGTCATGTGTGGCTTCTCCTGAGCGTGCGGTGGCAGCGGCTTCCGGGCATGTCCGTGCGGCGGCCGGTGGTGTTCCGGTGGTGTACGGGCCCGGCGCGGGCGTGTTTCACGTGCTCGCGCCGGGCAGCGTGGGGGCGTTTCGCGTGTTCTGGTGGGAGGGTCAGAGGTCGCCGGCGGCCAGGGCCTCGATCGCCTTGCGGACGCCTTCGCCGTAGGCCGGGTCGGCCTGGGTGCAGTGGGCGATGTGCCGTTCGACGGTCTGCCGGGACGCGCCGTCGATCGCGCGTGCCGTGTTCTCGAAGAGAGCCTGCTGCTGCTCGGGGCTCATCAGGCGGAAGAGGTCGCCGGGCTGCTCGAAGTAGTTGTCGTCGTCCGCACGGAAGTCGAACCGGTCGGCGACGGCACCCACGGCCTGGCTCGGCTCGCGGTAGGCGGGCTGTTCCTGCCAGCGTCCGTAGGAGTTGGGCTCGATGCCGGGGGTGGCTCCCTGGTTGCCGTCGACGCGCATGCCGCCGTCGCGGTGGTAGGAGTTGACCGGGTTCTTCGGGGTGTTGACGGGTATCTGGTGGTGGTTGACGCCGAGGCGGTAGCGCTGGGCGTCGCCGTAGGAGAAGAGGCGGCCCTGCAGCATCCGGTCGGGGGAGAAGCCGATGCCCGGAACGACGTTCGCCGGGGTGAAGGCGGCCTGCTCGACGTCCGCGAAGTAGTTGTCGGGGTTGCGGTTCAGTTCCCACTCGCCGACCTCGATCAGCGGGTAGTCCTTCTTCGACCAGATCTTGGTGAGGTCGAAGGGGTGGAAGCGGTAGTTCTCCGCGTCGGACTCCGGCATGACCTGGATGAACAGCTTCCACTTCGGGAAGTCGCCGTTCTCGATCGCGTCGAAGAGGTCGCGCTGGTGCGACTCGCGGTCCTTGCCGATGAGGGCCTGGGCTTCGGCGTCGGTGAGGTTCTTGATGCCCTGCTGGGTGCGGTGGTGGAACTTGACCCAGAACCGTTCGCCCTCGGCGTTGACCAGACTGTAGGTGTGGGAGCCGAAGCCGTGCATGTGCCGGTACGAGGCGGGGATGCCGCGGTCGGACATGACGATGGTGACCTGGTGCAGGGCTTCGGGGAGGTTGGTCCAGAAGTCCCAGTTGTTCTCGGGGTCGCGGAGGTTGGTGCGCGGGTCGCGCTTCACCGCGTGGTTGAGGTCGGGGAACTTCAGCGGGTCGCGGAAGAAGAACACCGGGGTGTTGTTCCCGACCAGGTCCCAGTTGCCTTCGTCCGTGTAGAACTTCAGGGCGAAGCCGCGGATGTCGCGCTCGGCGTCGGCCGCGCCGCGCTCACCGGCGACGGTGGAGAAGCGGGCGAACAGCGCGGTCTGCTTGCCGACTTCGGAGAAGATCTTCGCGCTCGTGTACCGCGTGATGTCGTGGGTGACCGTGAAGGTCCCGAACGCGCCCGAGCCCTTGGCGTGCATGCGGCGCTCCGGAATGACCTCGCGGTCGAAGTGGGCGAGTTTCTCCAGGAACCACACGTCCTGCAGGAGCATCGGGCCGCGCGGACCGGACGTCAGGGAGTTCTGGTTGTCGGGAACCGGTGCGCCGGCGGCCGTGGTCAACGGTTTCTGGTTGTTCTCGGGCACAGCTCGCTCCTCGGTGAGTGCTACTACGCAGGTGGGGGCTCGTACCAGCACACATCCTATGTGGGAGCATATCTACGTCAAGATGCGGCTAAGGACACATGTGTTCTCTGGCCGATGCCCGCCGGGTTCACATGTATACGACGGCCCGCCGGGAGCCTGGGACCGCTTCAGTTCACCAGGGCGGCGGTCACACGTTTGACGATGTCACGGCGTCGCGCACGGTCGTCGATGTTCACCACTGCCAGCACCTCGGGGTTCGACGCGTCCCACAGCATCGCGATGTGAATCATCAGGGCCTGGACCACCTCGGGCTCGAACCGGGTCGAGACCACGCCCCGGGCCTGTGCCTCGGCGATGGCGGCGCTCCTGAGTCGCACTTCTTCCACCCCGACGGCGTTGGGCGGGTCGTCCCCGCGTTCCATGCGCTGCCAGGTGATCAGCCGGGGGAACTCCGGATGGTCGGCGTAGATGTCGCTCAGGCAGGCCGCGACCTCGGGGAGGTCCTCGGGGTCGCGGGGCAGGTGCACCACGATGTGTTCGACCAGGCTGTTCCAGACGGCGTCGAACAGGCCGGCCTTGTTCTTGAAGTAGTGGTAGATCTGCGCCTTGTTGCATCGCGCGGCGTCGGCGATGCGGTCGACGCGGGCACCGTGCAACCCGTACGCGGCGAACTCGGCCCGGCCGGCCGCGATGAGTCGTTGCTTGGTGGCTTCGGCGTCGCGCTGCATGCGCCGAAGCCTAGCGCAGTAGCTAACTAACCGTTTACTTGACAGTTCCATCACCGCGGGGATCTAATCAACTAACCGGGTAGTTGAATGCGTGTGCGGCAGTCCCCCGGGTCCTGACCACATCGATTCGAAGGCCGTAGCACTCATCGGCACGGGGGCTGGTGGGAGGGGAGCGGGGACGTGGAATCAGGCATGACGCTGGTCGGCCGGGGTGCCGAGCAGGCGCGGCTGTCCGCATTCGTCCAGACCCGCGAGGGGCGGTCCCTCATCCTCAGGGGAGAGACGGGGGTCGGCAAGAGCGCCCTGCTCGACCACGCGGCGGACCGGGCCGCCCGGGACGGGCACCTCGTGATCCGGGCCACCGGTGTGGAGACGGAGTCGGAGCTGCCCTGTGCCGGGCTGCGCCGGCTCCTCCATCCGCTGAGCGACGACATGTCACACCTGGACACCGGCACGCGCAACGTGTTCGACGTCGTCCTCGGCGGGTCGAAGGGCGATCCGCCCTCGGCCAGGTCTCTCGGTCTCGCGGTACTCGGCCTGCTGTCGGCGGCGGCTTCGAGGCAGCCGCTGCTGCTGATCGTCGACGACGGTCAGTGGCTGGACGACTCCAGCGCCGCCGTCTGCGGTTTCGTGGGCCGCCGGCCGGCCGA
Source organism: Streptomyces sp. NPDC031379 (assembly GCF_055569615.1). Taxonomy (NCBI): domain Bacteria; kingdom Bacillati; phylum Actinomycetota; class Actinomycetes; order Kitasatosporales; family Streptomycetaceae; genus Streptomyces; species Streptomyces sp. NPDC031379. Next base: position 22,246 of record NZ_JBVIIT010000016.1, read on the forward strand.
CGGCCCGGTGAAGCTGCTGGTGGCCGTCCGTGCCGACATCACCTCGCGCTTCGACACCGCTGCGCTGCCGGAGGCACAGGTCGCGGCACTTGCGGACGAGGACGCCGCGCTCCTGCTGGACCGGCACCACCCGGCACTGGACCAGCGGATCCGCCGACTCGTGCTGGACCAGGCCCAGGGAAATCCGCTGGCGCTGCTGGAGCTGCCCGCGCACCTGGCCGACCGCTCAGGTGACGGGCTGCCGGACGGCCTGTCCGCCCGCCCCGGCGTGCCGTTGTCCCGGAGGCTCTTGCAGATACGCCGTGACAAGGGGGGTGCGATGGCCCGGCGGTTGCCGGCGCAGACGGCCGAGACGCTCGCCGGGCTCGGCGCGAGCGCATGGGCCGGGCGGGCCCGGGCCGAGCTGAGGGCGACCGGTGTCCCGCTCCGCGTACCGCACGCCGCGGTGGCGTTGTCGTGGCAGGAGCGCCGGATCGCCGAGCTGGCCGCCACCGGTATGACCAACGAGGAGATCGGCGACCACATGTGTCTGTCGCCGCGCGCCGTCGGCACGTACCTGTACCGCATCTATCCGAAACTGGGGGTGACGACGCGTGCGGCGCTCCGCGACGTCTTGACCGGGCGGGACGACCTTGCGCGGGGTTCGTCCGACGCGGCGCAGGCGGTGGAGCCTGGTAACCTGCCCGGCGGCGTGCACGACCGTGGTCGGGCAACGGCCCTCCAGCGGTGAGCGAGGGCGGGGCCCGAGGCACGCTCCTTGCGTGAGCGGGGCGGGCTGTCCGGCCCCGGGCGACACGTCGGTCGTGACGCATCGCCCGCGGCCACGACGGTCACCGTGGTTCCGGCGGGTCCTGCGAGAGTCTCGCGAGCTGGGCGGGCCACAGCTCGTCCAGGCGCTGTACCAGTGCACGCGACAGCGTGTCGAACGCCTTCGGAGCGGAGCTGCGGACGACGGTCTCGACCACCACCTCCGTGCCGCCCTCGACCTCGGTGAGCAGCCATGCCTGGTACAGCCGCGCACCCGGGCCCAGCGCCAGCCAGCCGAGTCTGCGGGGTGGCTCGTACTCCCCCACGAAGATCTCGAAGCGATGGCCGTCCCAGCGCACCTCGAATTCCTGTGTGAAGGTGTCGGTGCTCACCTCCGTGCAGCCGGGAATCCAACCTGTCCATCCGGCCACGTCGGTGAGGAGCGCGAAGACGCGTTCCGGCGGACCGTGCACAGCGGCCCGCGCCCGGTGGAAACCGTGAGCGTCGTCGGGTGAGTGACCGGACGGCCAGTGGATGTCAGGGTGGCTGTCCGACGTGTCGTGCATCGGCATTCTCTTTCGCGCTGCTGTGGGGGCGGGCGCGCTCAGTGTGCAGAGCGACTCCTCCTCCCGCATACGTCATCCGACTGTGGGGGATGACGGTTTCGTCAGCCGGCGCTCTCGAGGATGCCTACAGCCCCAGGTCGAGGGCCAGGCACGAGTAGTACTTCCACTGGCCTTCGGGGTTGTACGAACTCTGCACCCCGCCGACCGACGCGGCCTCCACCTCTTGGGTCATGTCCTCGAAGCGGACGCGCTCGGGAAGCTTGCCGAACCGTGCGTGACGCAGTGCTGCCGCGGCGGCATCCGTGGTGAGTTCCTTGTTCATGACCATGCTCCACTTCGTCGATCGTGGATGGTGTCCTGCTTGTCGCCTTGGACGACTATCAGCATGCACCGTTCTGCGTCACCAGTCAAGGCGGTGACGCGCCGTCTCGGGTGCAGACAGGTGAACTCCTCTCGGAACGTCGTGCACGGAGCACACATGTGAGTGGCCAGATTTGCCCTCCCCGAGGCATGGTTGAACCTGCAAGGGTCTGACTGCTAGTCACATTCGACCGAACCAAGGTGACGCCGCCTCCCCCGACGTCGTCACCAGAGGGAAGGATGGGTCATATGGTCACCCTCACGGCGCGGCTCCGCAGAGCGGCAGGCGTCGCGGTCATGGCCGCGGCACTGATCGGCCTCACCTCCGGGGCGGCGAACGCCGCCGGCTGGCCGCCCTTGCAGGAAGGCGCATACCTCTACTCCGGTCCCAACGGAACGGGCACGGTGACGGTGGTCGACCTGCACGACCGCGGCACATGTCACACGCTGTCGCAGCCGGCCGCCTCCGTCCAGGTCGCCTCCGGCTTCGGGGCCGTCGAGCTGTACAGCGGTGCCAACTGCGACAGCAAGATGCCGTGGGCCACCGGTTCGCTGGCCCAGGCCAACCTTCCCTGGGCGATGCTGAGCTACCGGGCGATCAGCGCGTAACGGCGCTTGTGGCCGTCCTGCCTTCGTGGCGAGGCCGGGTGTGCTCGAATTCCGGGCACACCCGGCACACCTGGCCGACCCGGCAGGAATCCTCCCTGGCCAGCTCGCCGGTCGTAGAATGACCGGAACGGGTTCGGTGGAGGGGAGCTGGCTCATGGCACACGTTCTCACGCCCAAGGGGCGGGCGACGCGGTCGCGGATCGTGGTGGGTGCGTCCGAGGTGTTGCGGGAGACAGGGCTCACGGCCACGCTGGACGACATCCGGGAACGGACCCAGACGAGCAAGAGCCAGTTGTTCCACTACTTCCCCGGAGGCAGGGACCAGCTTCTGCTCGCGGTGGCCGGCTACGAGGCGGACCGGGTATTGGACGACCAGCAACCGTATCTGGGCCACCTGGACACCTGGGAGGCCTGGTACCAGTGGCGGGACGCGGTCGTCGCCCGCTATGCCGAGCAAGGTGACACCTGCCCGCTGAGTGCCCTGCTCCGGCAGGTGGGCCCCGGCTCCCCCGGCACCCGAGCGGTCGTCGTCGAGCTGATGCGGAAGTGGCAGGACCAAATCGCCGGCGGAATGAGGGCACTGCAGAGCAGCGGCCGGCTGCCCCGGTCCTTCGACGTGGACACGGCCGCGGCCGCGCTGCTGGCCGGCCTGCAGGGCGGAGTGGCGCTGCTGCTGTCCACGGCTGAGATCACCCATCTGGAAGCCGCGCTGGACTGGTCCATCGCCCAGCTGCGGGGTGCGGAGCTGACGGCCGCCTGAACGGCCCCCAGGGGGTTTCGTTCGGATCGGGTCGGATCAGGCCGCGGCGTCCGGTGCGGTGCATCGCAAGGCGGAGGATCACCCGCCCTCTGGGCGTACTCGGGTGGTCCGACAACGCGGCGAGGTGCCGTGCCGGGCGTCGCGGACCCGGGCTGATCCGAACGAAGCCCCCTAGGTCCCGGCGGGGCGGCGATAGGCGCCGTGCCACCAGATGCGCGCGAGTTCGCGGGCGAAGACGGCATCGCCGCTGCCGTCGTCGACACCGATGTGGTGCGCGATCGCCTGGGCGCCGCCCCAGACGATGATCCGGCTCGCGGCGACGGCGTCGAGGTCGGCCGGCGTCGAGCCGGCGGCCTGTTCGGACAACAGGGTCCACAGCACCGCCTCGTCGAAACCCTCGAGGTCGGCGGTGTAGAAATCGCCCACCGCGGAGTCGTAGGACGCCGCCTCACGGACCGCGGTGAGCACGCCCTGGTGGGCACGGTGGATCGTGAGCACATCCTCGAAGAAGCGGGCGAACCGGTCGGCCCCGTCCTCCCCGGCGCCCGGGTTCCACTGCTGGGCCAGCGCCAGCAGCGACTCCCGCAGTTGGTCGGTGAGCCGCACCAGGACGTCCGACTTGCTGTGGAAGTGCGCGTAGAACGTGGCCCGGGACACGCCCGCCTCCTCGAGGATCCGCTGGACGCTGATCTCGGAGAAGGCCTCGCCGGAGTCCAGCAGCCGCTCCAGGGTGGACATCACCTGCGCCCGGGTCGCGGCCGAACGCGCGGCGTGATGGTCGGCCTGGCGCCGGGTCACGGGTCTCATCGGGAACCTTCCGGTCTTCGTGCCGGCATCACCGGCTCTGCGGTCCGCTCACAGCCCCTGGGCCGGTACGCCGTGCGCGATCTGTTCGAGGAGGTCAGCCAGCCTGTCGGGCATGGAGAGCAGCGGGGTGTGGCCACTGGGCAGGTGATACGTGGCACCGGTCCGCTCGGCGAACGGCGCCTGGTAGGACGGGGGGAGGCTTCGGTCGTCGTCGCAGACGACGTAGCTGCTGGGAAGCGTCTTCCATCCGGCCCGGCTCACCGGTTCGGCGAAGGAGAGCGCGGTCTGGGGCAGCAGCCGCGTCAGAGCGGCGTCCCTCATGTCCTCGGGCACGTCGTTGTAGAGAGTCACCGCGGGGTTCTCCCGGACGGGGACGACGCCTTCCACCGCGGCGGGGTCCGGCTGCTCACCGCCGAAACATGTCATCAGGCTCTCCCCCTCGTCCAGGGCGAAAGCGGCCACATACACGATGTGGGACACGTTGCCGGCTCCCGCGGTCGCCTGGGTGACCGGAGCGCCACCGTAGGAGTGCCCGACGACCACCAGGGGGGCCTGGACGGCGTCGATCTCCTCGCGGACCACCCGGGCGTCGTCCAGCAGACCGGGGAGCGTGCCGCCGGACCCCTCGGGGACGACGCTCGGCAGGTCGACCGTGTGGCTGGTCCAGCCCCGGTCGGCGAGGACGTCCTGGAGTGCGCGCCAGCACCACGAGCCGTGCCAGGCCCCGTGCACCAGGAGGAACTGGGGGTTTCTCGTTCCGTCGTTCATCTCGTACCGCTGTTCCTCTCGTTCCTTCGCACGCGTCGTGCGGCCGTGCGGGTCGGTCCCGCATCGGCACACCGGTCACCGGCCGTCAGCGCACCAGGGGAAGGACGTGGTCCCACAGCCGGTCCGCGGCGGCGGGGTCGGCCGACCACCGGGCGACGCCCGCCATCACCTCGGGGCCGCCGTCGACGACCTCCGATTCCTGGTTGTCCTCGAAGTACCGCCCGGTCACACCGTCGAGGAGCGGTGACGCGGCCAGCAGCACCGTGGTGGCGGCGCCCTGGGCCGGGGTCTTGTAGTAGTCGGGGGTGAGCAGGTTGCCGTCCGCGTCCATGGCGCCGAAGGCCTGCATGGTCGCCTGGTCGAGGTGGCGCGTCAGGTTGGTGTGGATCCACCCCGGCGCGCAGGCGTTGGCGGTGATGCCGTGTTCGGCCCACCGACGGCTGATCCCGACGGCGAGCAGCACGTCGGCGGTCTTCGACTGCGCGTAGGCGACGAACGGGTCGTAGGGCCGCCGCTCGAACTGCGGGTCGTCGAAGTCGAACCCCGCCCGCAGCTGGGCGCCGGAACTCAACACGACCACGCGCGGCCGCTCGGCCGCCTGGAGGGCGGAGCGCAGGCCGACGGCCAGGGCGAAGTGGCCGAGGTAGTTGGTGGCGAGCTGCATCTCCCAGCCCTGTGCGTTGACCTGACGGGTCGGGAGCATCATCACGCCGGCGTTGGCGACCAGGGCGTCGACCGGCCCGCTCCAGGCGTCGCAGAAGGCACGGACGGAAGCCAGGTCGGCGAGGTCGAGTGCGACGGCCCGCGTTCCCGGGAACTCCTCGACCAGCGACTCGGCGGCGGCGGGGTTCCGGGTGGCGACGGTCACCTGCGCTCCGGCCCCGGCGAGCGCGCGCACCGTCTCGGCACCGAGACCGGAGGACCCTCCGGTGACGATCATCCGGCGCCCGCTCAGATCCACTCCGTCGAGTATCTCCGCGGCGGTGGTCCGCATTCCGAACGACGTGCTTGTCAGCGTCATACCTGTGCCATGCCTTCAGAAGGGGATGGTTTCTCGTGGGCGGGGGCGTGCCACATGTGCCGCTGCCGCCCAGGTCGTGCGAGAGCAACCATACAACGTATTCGGACATGACGGCCGGTGTGACGGTGACTGCATACATGTGTCTGTGTGTATGTGAACGTGTCGGCCGACATCCCTGTCAGGGCCCCGGGACGGCGGACCTCAGGAAGCCTGTCAGCACTGCGGAACGTACCGGGGCCGTCAGGTGCTGCCCCCGCTGACATGTGTCGAGGACCGCGCCCGGAGACCTGTGGTCGCCGGGCCCGGCCGCTCGCGCTCTCTGCCTCTGCTCCGCCTTCGATCGGACCGGTGGGGATTGAGCCGCTTCGGCCGACGTGAAAGTGTGACCACCGGTCAGCACTGAGGAGACACCCCATGGTCAAGCCGGAAACAGCGGGACAGGGCGGCGCGCAGGCGTCGGTGTCGGCGGCACTCGACCGGGCCGCCGACACCGGCCACCTCAACGCGTTCATCACCCTCGACTCCGAGGGGGCACTCGCAGAGGCGGCCCGGCACGACGCCCGGGGCGATCACGGCCGCTGGTGCCTCGTCGTCAAGGACAACATCCACGTCGCGGGCCTGCCCAACACCGCGGGCACCCCCGCGCTCACCGACTTCGTCCCGGACGCCGACGCGCCCGTCGTCGCGGCGCTGCGCGCGGCGGGGGCGATCGTCCTGGGCAAGACGAACATGCACGAGCTGGCGCTGGGAGCCACCTCGTGCAACCCCGCCTTCGGCGCCGTCGGCAACGCCACCGACGCGACCCTGTTCGCGGGCGGCAGCAGCGGAGGTACGGCTGCCGCGGTGGCCGCGGGGATCGCGGACGCCGGACTCGGCACCGACACGGGCGGCTCCGTCACCATCCCGGCCGCGCTCAACGGGATCTACGGCCTGCGCCCCAGTGCCGGGCGTTACCCCGCGGCCGGTGTCACACCGCTGTCGGTCACGCGGGACACACCCGGACCGCTGGCACACACCCTGGACCGTCTCATGGCTCTGGACACCGTCATCACCGGGGAGACCGGGAGGGACCTGGACCCGGCACGCCCTGTCCGGCTGGGCCTGCCGAGGCACGTGTTCACCGAGGACCTGGAGGGCCCGGTCGAAGCCGCCTGGGCGGAGGCCGTCGACCGTCTCACCACGGAGCGGACCGAATGGGTTCCCGTGGACACGGCGCACCTGGCCGAGTTCGACTCCCGGGTCGGAATCCACCTCGTCCTCGGCGAGTTCGCCGCTGCCTTCGGCCGTTATCTCGACGAACACCGCACCGGGCTCACACCCGCCGAAGTCCTCGACGCGGCCGGTGACCCGGTCATCGCGGACATGCTCAGGGCCGGTGCGCTGCCCACCGGTCCGGCGTACGCGGGGCCCGCCGCTCTGCGCGGGGCGGTCGCGGAGCGCCGTGCGATGCAGGCCGCCTACGACGACCTCTTCACGGCGAACGGCCTGGACGCGATCGTCAGCCCCACTGTTGCGGTGTGTGCCCGGCCGCTCCACCGGTACGAGACGTCCCTCCCCCTCAACGGCCGGGAGGTGCCCACGTTCTTCACCCTGATCCGCAACACCTCGCCCGCGGCCACCGCCGGCCTGCCGTCGGTGACGGTGCCGCTCCCGGTCACCGCGTCCCCTCCCGTCGGCCTCCAGCTCATCGGGCCGCGCACGGCCGACCGGGATCTGCTGTCCGTGGCCGTGCGGATCGACGCTCTTCTGCGAGACGGGGAGGCGGGGTAGGGCACCGGAGAGGCTCGCGGCCGCCATGCCGCGCCGGCGGCAGGTGGCCGGGCCACCTGCCGCCGTAGGCGTATCCGGTTGTGGTCCGTGCCGTACGACGGAGTCAGACGGTGATGGTCTTGTACTCGGTGTAGGTGCCGAGGCCGACCGCGCCGTACTCGCGGCCGATGCCGCTGGCCTTGAAGCCGCCGAACGGGCCGTCGAAGGCGACGGAGGCGCCGTTGACCGTGACGGTGCCGGTGCGGACGCGGCGGGCGACCGCCAGGGCGTGCTCCTCGTCGGCGGACCAGACGCCGCCGGAGAGGCCGTACTCGGAGTCGTTGGCGATGCGGACGGCGTCGTCCTCGTCGTCGTAGGCGATGACGACCAGGACCGGACCGAAGATCTCCTCCTGCGCGATGCGCATGGAGTTGTCGACGTCGGCGAAGACGGTGGGCGTGACGTAGTTGCCCTTCTCCAGGCCCTCGGGGATCTGCGGGCCGCCGGTGACCAGGCGGGCGCCCTCCTCGATGCCGAGCTGGATGTAGTTGCGCACCCGCTCCTGCTGGTCGGGGCGGATCATCGGGCCGATGAAGGTGTCGGGGTCGTTCGGGTCGCCGACCTTCAGCGACTCCACCAGCTCCTTCAGCCCGGCCACGACCTCCTCGTACCGGCTGCGCGGGGCCAGGATCCGGGTCTGGGCGATGCAGGACTCGCCGTTGTTGAGCAGGGAGCCGAACTTCAGGCCCGCGACCGCCTTCGCGATGTCGGCGTCCGGCAGGATGATGGCGGCGGACTTGCCGCCCAGCTCCAGGCTGACCCGCTTGAGCTGCTCGCCCGCGATCGAGGCGATGCGGCGGCCGGCCCGCGTCGAGCCGGTGAAGGCGATCTTGTCGACGTCCTGGTGCGACACCAGGTGTTCGCTGGTCTCCCGGTCCGCGGGCAGGACGCTGATCACGCCCTCGGGCAGGCCCGCCCGCTCCAGCAGCTCGGCCAGGAAGCCCATGCTCAGCGAGTTCTCCGGGGACACCTTGAGGACCACGGAGTTGCCGGCGACCAGAGCGGGGATGATCTTCGAGGTGGCCGAGGAGAACGGCGAGTTCCACGGGATCACCGCGGCCACGACGCCGACCGCCTCGCGGCGCACCACGCTGCGCACCGGGGAGGCCGGGTCGGAGGGCACCAGGGTCTCCTCCCAGCCGAACTCCTCCGCCGCCTTCAGGTAGGCGTTGGCCTGCCGGGTCAGGCCGGGCTGTCCGGCCCGGGTGAACCATCCCGCCGAACCGTTCTCCAGCGAGATCAGGTGGGCGGCCTTCTCCGCGTTCTCCTCCCGCAGCGCGTTGAACCGCCGCAGGACCGCGATCCGCTCCGCCGACGGCGTCGAACGCCACACACCCGCGTCGAACGACGCCCGCGCAGCGGCCACCGCGCGGTCGACGTCGGCCGGCTGCGCCTGTGCCACGCGGCCGATCACCGACTGGTCGTGCGGCGAGGTGATGTCCAGCAGTTCCGGGTTGCTCGGCTCCACCCAGGAACCCCCGATGAAAAGCCGGTCGTAGGTGATCATGCGCTGTCTCTCTTCCGGTGCTCGGTTCTTCGGTGCTCATCAACTGCCACTTCAATGTAGCACTTAAATTCGTTAGATACACATAAGCGTGGTGACAGATCACTGATCCTCCGCATCGTCGATACTCTTGAGGGATGAGAGCCGACGCAGCACGCAACCTGGAAACCGTCCTGACCACCGGGGCGCGCATGCTCGCCGCCGACCCCGGCGCGAGCATCGCGAGCATCGCCGCCGAGGCGGGGGTGGACCGGCGCACCGTCTACCGGCGCTTCGCCTGCCGTGAGGAACTCCTCGCCGCCGTCTACGCATCCCGCCTGACGGCCGTCGAGCAGGCCATCGAGGACGCGCGGCTGCGCGAGGCGCCGGTCGCCGTGGCGCTGCACCGCTACGTCGAGAGCATCATCGTCGTCAACCGGACCTGGCCCGTCGACCTCGCCCGCATGCTCGCCGACGACGCCGTCCGCCGACGCCGGGACGCGTGTATCGCCGAGGTCGAGGCCTTCCTGCGGCGCGCCACCGACGAAGGACTGCTGCGGCGGGACCGGCCGGAGGGGTGGGCGGGACCGCTGCTGCCCGAGCTGGTGAACCTGGCGTCGCACCAGCAGGCACATCTGAGCCCCGGTCAGGCGGCCGACGTCGTGGTCGACACGTTCCTGCACGGCATGGGAGCGTCGTGAGGCCGGTCGCCGTACGGCGGGCCGGCCGGCCCGGTTCACACCTGCCGCGCCCCTCCCGGGCACCGGGCGACTCGCCGCCGCACCCTGTCACATGGGTCCATCACGGGCGGCTTCGCCCGGTGTCACCACTCCGGGAGCAAGCGGAACATGGGTTTCAACGTTTCCTTCACCGCGAGAGTACCGGCCCACACACATAGGCTCGGAGGGGAACGCACGATGCGGGTCCGGTGGGAAAGGGAGTGGGGCGCCGTGGAGTCGCTCGTAACGATGATCGGCCGGGACGGCGAACTGGGGCAGCTGTCCTCGTTCGTGACGGCAGCGAGGGGGCAGACCCTGGTCCTCAGAGGGGAGACGGGGGTGGGCAAGAGCGCCCTGCTCGACCATGTCGCCCAGCTGGCGTCGCGGGCGGGCCACGCGGTGATCCGGGCCGCGGGTGTCGAGGCGGAGTCCGGACTCCCGTTCGCGGGCCTGCACCAGCTCGTCCACCCCCTGCTCTCCTCCGTCGACGGCCTGGACCAGGTGCATCGCGCCGTGTTCGACACCGTCTTCGGGCGCAGCGGCGGCAAGCCGCCGTCCGTCATGTCGCTCGGCATCGCCGTCCTCGACCTGCTGTCCCTGGCCTCCTCGGCGAAGCCGCTGCTGCTGCTCCTCGACGACGGCCAGTGGCTGGACGCCTCCAGCATCGCGGTGATCGGGTTCGTGGGGCGCCGGCTCACCGGCAGCTCGGTGAAGCTCGTCGTCGGCCTGCGCTCGGACGTGGCGTCGGGCTTCGACACCGCAGCCCTGCCCGAACTGGCGGTCAGGGCTCTGCCGGACGAGGCCGCGCGCCGACTGCTCGACCTGCGTCACCCGGGCCTGGACTCACACGTCCGCCGTCTGGTGCTGGACCAGGCCCAGGGCAACCCGCTGGCGCTGCTCGAACTCCCCGCCCACCTCCACGCCGGCCACACGGGACGTCCGGCCGCGGAACTCCTCGGCTCACCCGATGCCTCGGCGCCGCTGCCGGTGCCCCGGCGTCTGCAACACGTGTACGGCACCCGGATCAAGGGCCTCGCCGAAGGCGTCCGTCAGGAGCTGCTGCGCGGCGCCCTCGACGGTGTCGGAGCGACACCGGGAACCGTGCCCGCACCCGGCTCGAGGCGCTACCGCATGCGCGACGCCGAAGAGGCGGTGGCAGCCGGCCTGCTGAGCATCGACCCGGTCAGCGGCGACTTCGTCTTCCGGCACCCGCTGGTGCGTTCCACCGTGGTCCGGACGGCGACGCCCAATGAGCGCCGGGCCGCCCACGCGGCCCTCGCCCAGGTGCACCGCGAGGACGTCGAGCGGAGCGCCACGCATCTGGCGGCCGCGACGGTCGACCCGGACGAGGAGGTCGCGGCCGCGCTGGAGGCGGCGGCCGACTCCGCGACCCGGCGCGGCAGCGCCGTGGCCGCCGTGGCCTGGCTGACGCGGTCCGCGGAGCTGAGCGAGAACCACGAGGACCGGTCCCGCAGGCTCGGTGACGCGGCCTTCGTCGCCGGCCACGCCGGGCTCTTCGAACAGGCGCAGCGCCTCGTCCGCTCCGACCGGACACCGGGCTCGGACGAGTCCCCGGCCTCCGTGGTCACCTCGGCCTATCTGGCGTTCTTCGAGGACGGGGACGTACGGCACTCGCACCGTCAGGTGGTGACGGCGATCGAGAGCCTGCGCGAGCGTGCGCCGGGCAAGGCGTCCGACGTCCTCACGCGGCTGGTGAACCTGCTGCTCGCGGTCGACCAGTACGCCGGCGACCCCGCCCAGTGGGAGGAGACCCGCGCGCTGCTCGGCTCACTGGGCGATCCGGTCCCCTCACGGTCGCTGATCTACCGGGACGCGTGGGGCGACGTGGTCCGGCACGGTGCCGGTGTGCGGGAGCGGGTGGAGCGTGCGTTCACCGACCTGTCGGCCATGGAGCCCTGGGACATCAGCCGGCTGGCCGTCGCCGCCTATCACGTGGACACCCTCAGCCAGTACCGGCCGCACCTCCAGCGCACCGTCGACCGCGAGGCGGAGACCGGCTTCGTGCGCAACAGCATGACCATGCTGCATCTGATCATGCTCGACCAGATGGCGGTCGGCGAGTGGGACGAGGCCGAGCGGACCGGACAGCGCAACCTGGAACTGACGTCGTCCCACGGATACTCGTTGCTCGCCCATCACACCCGGGCGTATCTCGGGCTGCTGGCCGCGATGCGCGGCCAGGCCGAACGCGCACGCGAACTCCAGGCCGCCGTAGACGCCTGGGCCCGCCCCCGCGGCGTCGGCTTCCTCACCCAGATCGCCGACGCCATCGGCACCACCGCCGCCCTCGCCGAAGGCGACTACGAAGCCGCCTACCTCCACGCCATCGGCATCACACCCCCCGGCACCTTCGAACCCTACGCCCACCAAGCCCCCCGCACCCTCCTCGACCTCGTCGAAGCAGCCCTGCACACCGGCCGCTCCGAACAAGCCCGCACCCACGCCCTCGCCGCCCGCGACGCACACCTGCCCGACATCTCCCCCCGCCTCGCCCTCCTCACCCACGGCGCCCTCGCCATGACCGCCACCGACCCCACCGAAGCCGACGAGAACTACCACCACGCCGAAACCCACCCCGCCGCCGCCACCTTCCCCTTCGAACTCGCCCGCATCCGCCTCGCCCACGGCATCCGCCTGCGCCACACCCAGGGCCCCAGGAGCGCCCGTCAGCTCCTCGTCCAGGCGGCGGAGACGTTCGAACGGCTCGGCGCGCCCACCTGGACCGAACGGGCCCGGACGGAACTCAGGGCGTCGGGGCTGGCCACCGGCGTCACCTTCGCGCAGCTGGCCGAACTGACGTGGCAGGAACGACAGATCGCGGATCTGGCCGCCGGCGGTCTGACCAACAAGGAGGTCGGCGCGCGGATGCACCTGTCGCCGCGTACGGTCAGCTCCCACCTCTACCGGGTGTTCCCCAAACTGGGCATCACCTCCCGCGCCGCGCTGCGCGACGCGCTGGCCAGGCTGGAGGAGGACACCTGACCGGGCGGGACCCCGCGGCCGGGCGGGTGCCCATGAGTGTCAGCTCAGTCGAATGACTTAGGTTCCTCGGGTTCCGGGGCTCCGGGACGAGGTGTGGCCGCCACGATGGCGGGTGTGCCGGCCGGGCTCGTCACCTGCGGTGCCGTGGCGGGACGCCGGGCATCGCGCGGGGCGCGTTGCACACCCGGCGCCGTCGCCGCGTCCTACCGTCATGTGACGGATGTGTCCGTATTCGCCGCAGACGAGAGTATGTGCCGCCGGTCCGGGTCACGGGAAGGAGCGGTCTTTCCGCACTGCTCTCGACCGCCGGGAACAACCTCGCGTCACCTGTTTGACAGGTGACGGACCGTGTGCGAGGGTCATCGCGCCAACAGCCGCGGTGGTCCCGTGCCGCCGATGTGAGCGAGAGGTTTCCCGGGCACGGACGGGTCACCGGACACGCACGACGGAGGGTTTCAGATGATCAACAGGCGTACTTTCAGCAAGGCCGTCGGCCTGGGCACCGGCGCGGCCGCCGTCTCCCTGTCCGGCCTGCAGACCCAGGCGTCCGCCACGACCGCCCCGCACCGGCCGAGCGGCAGGCCCGCTCCCACCGTGCCCACCATCACCCCCGGCACCCACACCGGCTTCCGCACGATCAAGCAGGTCAAGGCGGGCGTCCTCGACATCGGCTACGCCGAGGCCGGCCCCGCCCACGGCCCGGTGGTCATCCTCCTGCACGGCTGGCCCTACGACATCCACAGCTACGTCGACGTCGCCCCGCTCCTCGCCGACCTGGGCTACCGCGTCATCGTCCCCTACCTGCGCGGCCACGGCAGCACCCGCTTCCTGTCCCGCCACACCCCCCGCAACGCCGAGCAGTCCGCGATCGCGCTCGACATCATCGCCCTGATGGACGCCCTCAAGATCCCCAAGGCCCTGCTCGCCGGCTTCGACTGGGGCTCGCGCACCGCCGACATCATCGCCGCGCTGTGGCCCGAGCGCGTCAAGGCCCTGGTCTCCACGACCGGTTACGTGATCACCAACGTCAAGTCGCAGCTGACGCCCGCCGCCCCGGCCGTCGAGCACAACTGGTGGTACCAGTGGTACTTCGCCACCGACCGCGGCAGGCAGACCATGGAGGACCCCGAGAAGCGCATCGCCTTCTGCCGCTACGTGTGGACCCTCGTCTCCCCCAACTGGAACTTCGACGACGCCACCTTCGAGCGCACCGCACAGGCCTTCCTCAACCCGGACTACGCGGCGATCGTCCTCTACAACTACCGCTGGCGCATCGGCCTCATCGAGGGCGAGCGCCGCTACGACCGCTACGAGCGGCAGCTCGCCGCCCAGCCCCCCATCGACGTCCCCACCGTCACCCTCGACCCGGCCCTCGACCCCTTCACCCCGGCCGGCGACGGCACCGGCTACCGCAATCACTTCACCGGCCCCTACGAGCACCGCACGATCACGAACATCGGCCACAACCTGCCGCAGGAAGCGCCCACGGTCTTCGCCCAGGCCGTCGTCGACGCCGACCGCCTCTGAGCCACGCATCCGACAGCGACGCGGCGACCGGTACCACCGCGTCGGTCACTCCCAGGAGGAGTCCCAGATGAGCGAAGTCCAGTGGAACCGTCTGACCGCCGCGCAGCTGCGGGCCCTAGCGGCCAGGGACGCCGTGGTGCTGCTGCCCATAGGGGCCACCGAGCAGCACGGCCCTCATCTGCCCACCGGCGTGGACGACTTCCTGGCCGCGGAGGTGTGCCGGCGGGCGGCGGTGCTGGCCGGCGAGCACACCGGTGTGGTGGTGACACCGTCGGTGCCGACGGGCCTGTCGGAGCACCACATGGCCTTCGGCGGCACCCTCACGCTCAGTCTGCCCACGTTGCACGCACTGCTGCGGGACATCTGCCGCTCCGTGATCCGGGCGGGTTTCTCCCGCATCCTGATCGTCAACGGGCACGGCGGGAACATGACCGCCCTCCACGCCCTCACGACCGAGCTGACGGCGGAACTGGCGACGCCGATCGCCTTCGCCAGCTACTTCGGCGCCGGACGGGAAGTGGTGCGGGAGACCCTGGAGACCCAGGACGGGCTCATGCACGCGTGTGAAGGGGAGACGTCCATGATGATGGCCGCCCACCCCGAGCTGATCCGCGCCGAGCATCTGACCGAGGCGCACGGGCCGCGGATCACGCTGCCCGCGGAGTCCGCCGACCCGGTCTACATGGCCGTGTCCTTCGACCGGATCACCCCGTCCGGGGTCGCGGGTGACGCCCGGGTGGCGAGCCCGCAGAAGGGGGAGACCATGCTCTCCGGCTGCGCGGCGGCCCTGGCCGACATCATCGTGCGCGACCCGTGGGCGAAAGAGGGCGGCGAAGCGTCTACGACGCGGTGAGGACGGTCTGCCTCGCACGTGCGGCCGGGAAGGGCACCGCCCTTCCCGGCCGCACGTCTGTGTGCGTGCCACGCCTTACGTCACCACCTTGACAGGTGACGCAAGGCATGACAGATTCATCACCAGTCAGGGCGGTGATTCTTCCCGGCGAAAGCCGACCCGCCCCATTGCCGAAATTCCTGAGAGGGGTTTGTCGTGGTGAGCATCAAGGGTGGACGCAAGCGAGTGGTGACGGGTGTGGTCTCGACGCTCACGGCGGGTCTCGCGCTCGGCGCGTTCGCCCTCAGCGGCACCGCCAACGGCGCGACCAAGACCGCCGAGGCCGCCGACACCGGCAGACACGCCAAGCCGACCATCGTCCTGGAACACGGTGCCTTCGCCGACGGCTCCAGCTGGAACGGCGTCATCGCCGACCTGCGCGCCGACGGCTACCCCGTCGTCGCCGCCGCCAACCCGCTGCGCGGACCCGCCTCCGACGCCGCGGCCCTGCGCACCGTCCTCGACCACGTCAAGGGCCCCAAGATCCTCGTCGGCCACTCCTACGGCGGCAACGTCATCAGCGAGGCCGCCACCGACGACCCGCAGGTGAAGGCCCTCGTCTACGTCGCGGCCTTCCTTCCGGCCCCCGGCGAGACCGCCCTGGAACTCACCAACAAGTACCCGGGCTCCACCCTCCCCGACGCCCTCGACCCGGTCACCTACCAGCAGGCCGACGGCACCACGGCCACCGACCTGTACATCCAGCAGGACAAGTTCCGCCACCAGTTCGCCGCCGACGTCCCCGCCGGCGAGGCCGCCCTCATGGCCGCCGAACAGCGGCCCATCGCCCAGGCCGCCCTGGAGGAGAAGGCCACATCCGCCGCCTGGAAGACGACGCCCAGCTGGGACATCGTCACCACCCAGGACCTCAACATCCCCGCCGCCGTCCAGCGCTACATGGCCAAGCGCGCCCACGCGCACACCACCGAGGTGGCCGCCTCCCACTCCGTCGCCGTCTCCCACCCCCACCTCGTCGCCGACGTCATCGAGCGAGCGGCCCGCGCCACCGTCCGCTGACACACCCGGCACGGGTCCGGTCCGGCAGCGGGGCGGTGCCGGACCCGGCGGTGCGGTCGACGGCCGACCGGACGCCGGCCACGTCGGCGAGAGGGGGCAGAAGTCCGGCTGCTGGACCCGTACCGCTCCGGCTGGGCATGCTGGACGGGCTGGTGACCGCCAGGCGCACCCTGGACCAGGTGAACGAGGGACACCAGGACCTGCGCGACGGCAAGAACATCCGCGGCATCCTCGTGTTCGACCGACGAAGGGACGACATGACCTCCCGCTCCGACCCCCGCGCACTGGGAGACTTCCTCAAGGCCCGCCGGGCGCAGCTCGCGCCGCAGGAGTGCGGTCTGCCCGAGACGGACTCCGCCCGCCGGGTCGCGGGGCTGCGCCGCGAGGAGGTCGCCCGGCTCGCCGCGATCAGCGTCGACTACTACACCCGGCTGGAACAGGGCCGGGTCCGGGCCTCGGCCCCCGTCCTCGGCACCCTGACCCGCGCGCTGCGTCTCGACGACGACCAGAAGCGCTACCTCTACGAGCTGGCCGGCCGCGGCGATGACCGGCCCCGTGGCCGCGCGCCCGCCCAGCGGGTACGGCCCGCCGTGCGGCGCCTGCTCGACCAGCTCACCCACACCCCCGCCCTCGTCCTCGGCAGACGCCTGGACATCCTCGCCTGGAACCCGGCCGCCACCGCCCTCTACACCGACTTCGGCGCCGTCCCGGACGGCCGGCGCAACTACCTGCGTCTGATGTTCACCGACCCCCGGATCCGGGAGATGCACCGGGAGTGGGCGCACGACGCCCGCGACGCGGTGGCCGCGCTGCGCATGGAGGCCGCCGCCGACCCCGACGACCCCGAACTCGCCCGTCTCGTCGGCGAACTGACCGTCCAGGACCCCGACTTCCGCACCTGGTGGGCCGAACACCGCGTCACCAGCGCGACCTACGGCACCAAGCACTACCGCCACCCCGTGGCCGGCGATCTCACCCTCGACTGCGACACCTGGGCCAGCCCCGACGGCTCCGGACAGCGCCTGATGGTGCTGACCGCCGAACCCGGCAGCCCCTCCCACGACGCCCTGCGCATCCTCACCTCCTGGACCACCGGGCACGCGGATCCGGTACGGGACAGAATCTCGTAGCGGCCCGGCCCGGGCGGATGAACCCGCGTGCCGTCCCCTCTCGTGTTCGTAGGGAACGGGCGGACAGAGGGACACATGCTCGCGTACGACATCCAGGGCCGCGGACCGGGTCTGGTGCTCCTGCACGGCATCGGGAGCACCTCGACCGAGACCTGGGGGACGCTGCTCGACAGCCTCGCGGCCGAGCACACCCTCGTGCTGCCCGACCTCCCGGGCTCGGGGCGCAGCCCGCTGCCCGGCGGCCCGCTGCGGGCGGCTGCCGTGGCCGACCAGGTCGTGGCCACGGCCCGGAAGCCCGGGCTGCGGGACTTCGTGGTCGCCGGGGCCTCGCTCGGCGCGGCCGTCGCCGTCAAGGTCGCCGCCCGCCATCCCGAGCGGGTCCGGGGCCTGTTCACCCTCGCCGGCTTCGCCCGGCCACGCACCTCGTTGTGGCTCGGCCTGGAGATGTGGGCGGCGTTGCACGCCCGCCGCGACGACAAGCTGAGCGCGTTCCTGACCTCGGCTTTCTTCTCCGAGGAGTATCTGGCCGCCCGTACCACGGAAGCGGCCCGGCAGCTGACCGCCCGGCTCGTGGCGTCCGCTCCCGGCACCGCCGAGCAGATCGCCCTCGCCCTGGGTCTGGACGTCCGCGGTGACCTCCCCGCGGTCGCCGCCCCCACCCTGGTCGTCGCCGCCGCGGGAGACCGGCTCGTGGCACCGGAGCACTCGGTGGAACTCGCGGTGGGCATACCGGGCGCACGGCTGGCCGCGGTCCAGGGCGGGCACACGGCGGCCGTCGAGGAGCCCGGCCGGACCCTGGAGATCCTCGGCGCCTTCCTCCGTGACGTCCACCGGTACCGGCCCGAGGCCGCCCGCACCGCCGACCGCCGCCCGTCGGCGGACCAGGGGCCGTGGCTCCTGCCCGTCCCGCGCCCCCGCCGCCCTCACCGCGGCTGACCCCCGACAGGTATCCGACAGACCATGCGCGTGCACTTCGTCGTCCATGAAGAGTTCGAGGCCCCCGGGGCACAACTGCTCGGGGAGGCCCTCGGGGCTCCCTGCCAGCACGGCCCGGAGCCGGAAGTCGGCTCCTTCCCGGTCACTCTCACCGAGGCCGGCCGACGGCACCCGCTGTTCGACGGCTGCGACGAGACCTTCGACGCCGGGCACTGGCACCACGACATGCCCGGACTCACGTCCGACGCGACCGTGCTGGCCACCAGTGAGGGGTGCCCCCGGCAGATCGTGGCGTACGGCATGGTCCTGGACGGATTCCAGTGTCACCTGGAGTTCGACCGGGACATCGTCGAAGGGCGCATCGAGTCGGCCCGGCAGGAGATCGCGGCACTCGACGGCCACCGCTTCGTCCAGCGGCCGGATCGGCTGCGGCGCAATGACCACCGCGCGATGAACGAGCGGCTCGAGATGTTCCTGGACCGGCTGACCGCCGACTACGCCGGGGCCGGACCGGCCGACGGCGGGCAACAGGCCGGACGTGTGTCCAAAGTGTGAGTGGTGGCTCGTCCGTAGCTGTGCATGTCTCGTCGCGTCACGCGTGACGACGTCGCTCGGCGCATACCTCGCCGCCCGTCAGTCGGCCAGGCGGTCCAGGACGACGGTCGCGACGCGGAGCGCGGCATGCAGCTCCGTCACCTCGGCGACGGTGGGACGGACGACGCCGGACCACTCGCCGCGCAGGCCGGGCCAGACAGCGAGCAGGACCTGGGCTCCCGCGAGGCCCAGGTGGGCCGTGACATCCGTCCGGTCCTCGCCCGCGGGCGTCCAGGACAGCAGGACGCGGCCCTGCGGGACGCGGGACGGTCCGCTCAGCGGCATCCAGGTGGCCATGAGCCTGCCGCCCACCGGCGTCACGATCGCGCCCCGGACGTCGGCCGGCATGGGTTCCCGCGTCAGCGTGGACAGTTCGGCGGTCCGACGGGGCTCGGGGTTCCGCACCAGGGTGAGTACGGGCCCACCCGCGCCGGCGCGCCTGGACCGCCGCCCGGACGATGACGGCCGGGCCGGCGAAGGGTCACAGCAAGGCCGGCCGCACCTGTGGTACCTCGTCATGTTCTCTCCCCTCCGAGCCCGGTGTGCGCGCTTCGTGGCATTCAGTCTTCCGGAGGCGGGAAGCCGGCCACATCCGTCATCTGACTGCCCCGGACCTCGTCGCCGGCGCCGTCAGAGCCGGTCGTCGTCCCCGGGTACGCCCTGAGCTGTGCGCTCGAGCAGGCGTGCGGCGGCGGTCAGCGCGGGTTCGGCATCCGGCGCCGGGTGCGCGGCCACTTCGCACACCTGGGCGAGGAGCCGGGCCAGCCGGCCGCCGCCGGCGTACGTCAGGGCGATGCTGCCCTCCCACAGGGTCTCGCGCAGGCGGTCCGGGGTGAACTGCCCGTCCCCGGCGCAGGCCACGAGCAGGCGGGACGCCAGGGTCCGTTCCAGCGCCCCCGGGGCCCATCTGCCCTGGTCGAGGTCGTCGGCGAGGGCGGCGGTCAGCTGGGTGAGCCGCTCGGCCGACGTGTGCCGCAGGACGGTGACAGGAGCGACTGCGTCATGGGACATGGGTATCGATGGCCTTCTGCTCGGTGCGGGTGGTGTGTGTGCCCGCCCTGCCCGTCGGAGGACGCGTCCGCGAGGGCCTGTCCGGCAGGACAGCGGCGGCGGAGTGTAGATTTCCCTCAGGATACGTGTCTCGCAGGTGTGTGCAGCACCGGCTCGACGAGTGCCGGGTTCCGCCCCTCAGGATGTCGAGATCTCACAGCAATGTGTGCGGCACGGAGTCCGCTGCCGCGGCATGGCGGGCGCCCGCCCGGCGGCATCACCACGGAAGAGAGACCGGAGCATCGATGAGATCGGACGCACGCTCCAACCGGCTGCGCATCCTCGAGGCGGCGACGGAGGCGCTCGCCGCTCCTGGCGACACCTCGCTGAAGTCCATCGCGCGCAGAGCGGGCGTGGGCCAGGGGACGCTCTATCGCCATTTCCCGACCCGGGAGTCCCTGATGCTGAAGGTGTACGGAGCCGAGGTGGACGAGCTGGTCACCGCCGTGCCGGCGCTCCTGGAGACCCTGAGCCCGCAGCACGCGCTGCGGGTGTGGCTGGAACGCCTGCTGAGCCTGGGCAGGGGCACACCCGAGTTCGCGGACGCGATGCGAGGGGCCACCACCGCGATGACGGAGCGGTGCCGCGAGCCGTACCGGCCGTTGCTCGAGGCCCTGTCGGCGCTGGTGAGCGCCAACGAGGCCGCCGGAACGGTCCTGCCCGCAACGACAGCCGACGACGTGCTGGTGCTGCTGGGTCCCCTGTGGCACGCCGGCCCTCAGGACGAGGACCGCGCCCGGGCCGCTCGGCTGTTCGACGTGCTGATGCGGGGGCTGTGTCCGGCGTCCGCAACGCACGGCACCAGGGGCCCCGGCGAGACGCGGCACAGGGCGTGAACCTCTTCGGGCACCGTCTCGCGCACGGCAGGCTGCATCTGCTGCTCACCCTCGACTCGCTGGCCGTGGTGCTCATCTCGGTCAACAGGAAGGCCGACGGCACACTCGCGTTCGTCGCGGACAACCAGTTCCTGCGCTGGGCCGAGATCAACAACATGGTGCTCGGCCTGTGCACCGTCCGGCTGTACACGGGCGGTTCTGCGCCGAGAGCCCAGTTCCTCTTCCCGACCGACCGTGCGCCGCGCTCCTGGGACAACGTCCTTGGCGCTGATCAAGATGCTGTGAACCGCCGGCCGACCCCGTGGGCGGCCGGAGCCCAGGACCGTCCGCCGTGCGGTCAGTAGACCTCCTCGCTCGGGAAGAAGGTGAGCAGCCGCGTGGTCTCCACGTACAGCCACGCCAGGGTCAGGGTGAGCCCGAACGCGGCCGGCCAGGACTGGGCGCGGGGGGCTCCGTACATGATGCCGTCCTCGACCTGCCGGAAGTGCAGGGCCAGGAAGGACGCCGCGGGGACGACGCCCAGGACCCCCATGAAGACGCCGAGGCCGAGGGGACGCAGACCGAGGCCCTCCGCGCCCATGAGGGGGAGGAGGAGCCAGTCCGCCAGGGCGAGGAAGCCCAGTCCGAGCAGGGCGGCGCCGGCGAAACCGTAGGACCTGCGGTGCACCCGCATCCAGTGCAGTCTGCGGGCGAGGAGGGCCGCGGCGGAGGTCGCCATCGTCCCGAGCACGGTCTGGACGAAGACGCCCGGTGACAGGTGGCTGGAGGCCGTCGTCGAGAGCACGCCGAGGAACACGCCCTGGAACGCGGCGAACGTCAGGGTCAGGGTGGCGGACCGCGGGTTCCTGCGGCACTGGACCACCACCAGCGCGGCGGCGAGGAGTCCGGCGCCGGCGGCGACGCCGTACGACGCGGCCGTGCCGAGCGCGGCGTGCGGCAGCAGGGTCCACGACAGCACGGCCGTCAGGGCCGTGGCCGCGAGCGCGGCCGCCGCACGGGGCAGGATGTCGTCCATCGTCATCAGGTCGCCGACGAGGACGGGCGGCGGAGCGGGCTCGTCGGTGTGCGCCTGTTCCCAGTCCTTGCCCGTCCTGATCCGGTCCCGGGCGACGGCGATCCCGCTCTGCGGGTCCCGGGTCGCCGTCTTCTGCCCGCCCCGCCGTTCGAACTGGGGCCGGGTGAGTATCGGATTGCTGCTCGTCAGCGAACGCTGCTGCTCGACCGGTGTCACGCCGGATCCTCTTCTCCGTGTCGGACGTGTCGGACGTGTCGGACGTACCACTCCCGGCAGTCGTGTGTTCCCGGGTGCCGACGGGCTCGCCAGGGTGTCGGCCGGCCTCAGCCTGTCGCAGGGGACAAACCGTGTGCATCAGTCACTTGACGGTGGGTTGCGCGGCCCTCCCCGGCCGCCGAAGGGCAGTCACGGCATCTCGAATCCCAGCGCGTGCGCGGCCGTCTCGGGAGTGGGCTGCGACCAGCGCCGCGCGACGGCCTCGTTGGTGGACAGCGACCGCGGCTCGGCCACGTCCAGGTAGAGCGTGCCGCCCAGGTGGTCGGTCTCGTGCTGCACGATGCGCGCCGGCCAGCCGGTGAACACCTCGTCGATCGCGTGACCGCGCTCGTCCTGCCCGCGCAGCCGCACCTGGGCGTGGCGGGCCACCACCGCCTGCCAGCCCGGCACGCTCAGGCAGCCCTCGAAGAACGCGGCCCTGGTGTCGCCCTCGGGCTCGTAGGAGGGGTTGACCAGCACCCGGAACGGCAGGGGGGTGCGTCCGCGCGCCTCGAGCGCCTCCTGCGGCCCGCGTGCCCGGTCCTCCACGACCGCGACGCTCAGCGGTATCCCGACCTGGGGCGCGGCCAGTCCCACGCCCGGGGCCGCGTGCATCGTCTCGCGCAGCGCGGCCAGGAAACGCTCGAGCAGCGCGTCGTCGAGCTGGCCGTCGTACGGTTCGGCGACGCCGCGCAGTACGGGATCGCCGGCGGCGACGATGGGCAGCGGGCCGCCGGTCTCGAGGAGTTCCTCGACGCGCTCGGACAGGGATATGTGTGTCGTGGGAGCAGTCATGGTGTCAGCTTGCCAGTTCGCTCGTGGGCGGGTGTTGACCACAGGTGTCTTCGGATCAGTCCGCCAGTGCGTAGAAGTGCATGGGGGAGTTCGGCTCGAAACCGATCCTCGGGTACACGGGTGCCCCGGCGACGGTGGCGTGCAGGGTGGCCCGGGTCAGCCCGGTGGCGCGGGCCCCCTCGTGCAGTGCCTTGCGCGTCACCGCCTCGCCGTACCCCCGGCGTTGCTGGTCCGGTTCGGTGGCGACGAGCACCACGAACAGGCGGCCCTCCGCCTCGACGGTCGCGGCGCACGCGACCGGGACCCCGTCCCGCAGCGCGAGGTAGGCGTAGACGTCCCGCTTCCACAGCGTGGAGCCGGCCAGCCCGTCGCGGCCGTCCTCCAGGTCGAAGCCGTAGGCCCGGGAGTTGATGTCCGCGTAGGCCCGCAGCTGTTCGTCGGTGGTCACCCGCTCGAAGGTGAGGTCCGGGTGGTGGGGCTCGGGGACGGGCAGCAGGTCGCCGGCCATGCCGGTGCCGGGGAAGGCGTGGACCAGGCCCGCGCGCCGCGCCGCCTCCGCGAGCGCCTCGCGCGCGTCGTCCGCGAGCAGGTCCTCGAAGAGCCACAGGAAGCCCGGCCGTTCTTTCGACCTCATGACGTCCGCCGCCTGGCCCAGGCGCTTTTCCAGGAGCGCCGCGTCCGCCCCGGTCTCGGTCAGGGTGATCGCGTTCCAGAAGGCGAAGCGGCAGTCGGCCCAGCGGACGGCGAGACCCGGCAGATCCCGTACGTCCGCTCCCTCGTCCCGGTCGAGCACCATGGCGCGCCAGACCGTGGACAGCTGTGCCACCGATTCGACCGCAGCCTCGAGATCCGTCACCGCAGCTCCCTCATCGTGTCGTGTGTGCGTACGTCCTACCCCGGCCCGACGATGCTCACCGGCCAAGGGGTTCGGTCACCGGCCCCGTTCCGGACAGTCCCGGGCCTCCGCTCGCGCCCCGCCCCCCACCGCGGGACGAAGCGGAAGCCCGGTGGGCGGCCGTCGCAGTGGCACCACGCCGACGGCCGCCGTCCTCGCCGCGGCCGACGGCGGGGACCTGCCGTCCTCCACACGGATGCGGGGCCGCGGTGGGTTCACTGCGCGTCATGTGCGACGTCGGGGCCGGGTCTCAGGCGGGTGTGATGTTGTGGTTGAAGCGGAAGACGTTGGCCGGGTCGTAGCGCTTCTTCACCGCGGCGAGCCGGTCGAACCGCTCCGCTCCGTACACCGCCCGCACTGCGTCGGCGTCGGTCGCCTCGTCCGGTGACAGGAAGTTCACCATGTTCCGCTGCGCCTCCCAGGGCGCGAGTCCGTCCATGACCCGCGCCAGGTCGGCCCGCAGCGTGTCCGCCTGGTCCGGGGCGCCCACGGCGAACGCGAAGACGACGTACGGAAGGCCACGGCTGGACACCGCGTTGGGCACCGCGGGCTCCCGGTCGAACGCGCCGCCGAGCGCCCGGATCTCCACGTTCGCCAGCGTGCATCCCGACTGCGGGCCCGTCAGGTCCACCAGGGCCTGCGCCGTCTTCTCGGAGAACTCCTCCAGACAGACACTGCGGTCGAAGTACGGGATGGGATCCACCGGATCCATGTGGATCTCCCCGATCGCGGTGAAGGGCTTCTCCCCCACCAGGTCGACCAGCACCGGCGCGCACGCACGCAGCGGAGCGATCAGTTCGGCGCCGTCGGCCGCCGACCCGAGGTAGCCGATGCGCAGATGGACCACGAAGGCACCGCGCAACGGCTCGGGCAGTGCGGGGACGTCCGGCAGCCGCTGGACACCTATGGACGAGGTCATCTCCTCCCCCGTCCCCGGCAGCCAGGTCCGCCAGGCCTCCAGCACCTCGGCCAGGTGCTCACCCGCGAAGTAGAGGCAGCCGCCGTAGAAGCGTGAGAGCGGGAACACCGCGAACTCGATCTCGGTCACCACACCGAAGTTGCCCTTGCCGCCCAGCACCGCCCAGAACAGGTCGGGTTCGCTCTGCGGGGTCACCCGGCGCAGCTCTCCGTCCGCCGTGACCATGTTCAGCCACCGCACATGGTCGGCGGCGTACCCCAGCGACCGTCCCAGCAGCGGGCTCTGGCCGCCGCCCAGCGTGTACCCGACGACGCCGACGTCCGGGGCCGAGCCCACGATCGGGGCCAGGCCGAACTTCGCGGTGCGCGGCAGCACGTCACGCCACCGCACGCCCGCCTCGACCCGCACGGTCTGCTCCCGCGCGTCGACGGAGACGCTCTTCATCCGTTCCGTCGTGATCAGCAGCCCGCCCTCGGCCGGCGAGACCATCTGATGGGCCGAGGCCTTCACCGCGACCGGCAGCCCGTGCCGCACGGCGAACCGGACCGCCGTGCGGACGTCCTGCTCGCCGGTCGCACCGACCACGACGGCCGGGCGGAGACCGCAGGACAGGTTGAACGTGGCACACTCCGCCTCGTACCCTTCCGCTCCCGGCTCCAGGACCGGTCCCCGAACGGAACGCCGCAGCGCCGCCACGTCCTCCGGCCGAAGGTCCACACTCGTCCCACCGGGGTTTTCCGCACTCACCTGATCACAACCTCACTCGCACATGCCCTGTCGCCAGCTACACGAGCCGGGTGTGCTTCGGCGTTCACATGGGCGTGCGCCCGTCCACAGGGACGGAGTCATTTGTTCCGTCCCTGTGGACGGGAACCGCTGATGAATACGTGTGCCGCCTTCGGAACATCCGCCGTTCAGCGATATGTGTTTACGGAGCGCTGATCCGTATCAATGGTACGTTTGATCGCGGATCGCTGATTCAGTCAGAATGGATCACCATGTCTTCACACAAACCTGCCCATGACATCGTCATCGTCGGCGGCGGAACGGCCGGCTGCGTGCTCGCAGCGCGTCTGACCCAGGACGCCGACCTGCGCGTGCTGTTGCTGGAGGCCGGCCCGGCCCGGCTCCCGGACGCCGTGGCCCATCCCCCGGCCTGGCCCACGCTCGCCGCCTCGGAAGCCGGCTGGGGCGACACGACCGTGGTCCAGCAGGTCTCCGGTGCCCCGGTGTTGCTGCCGCGCGGCCGGGGCCTGGGCGGCTCGTCCGCCATCAACGCCATGGTCTTCGCCCGCGGCCACCGCACCGGCTACGACAGCTGGAGCGCGCACGGCGCCAAGGGCTGGACCTTCGACGACCTGCTCCCCTACTTCCAGCGCACCGAGACCGCCCTCAGCGGCGCCCCCGGCCGCGGCACCGCCGGCCCGCTCGTCGTCGCCCCGGCGGCCGAGCCCAACGAGGTTCTCCTCGCCTGCCTCGACGGCGCCGTCGAGGCAGGACACCGCCGCGCCTTCGACATCAGCGGCGGCCTGGAGGAGGGGTTCGCCCCCGTCGACCTCAACATCGTCGGCGGACGCCGGCAGAGCGCCGCCGACGCCTACCTCACCCCGGCACTGAACCGCCCCAACCTCCAGGTGGTCACCTCAGCGACGGCACACCGGCTGCTCTTCGAGGGCAACCGCTGCGTCGGGGTGGAGTACGCCGTCGGCGGCCGGAGCCACACCGCGCGAGCGACCGCGGAGGTGGTGCTGACGGCGGGGACCATCGGATCGGCGCTGATCCTCCAGCGCTCCGGCGTCGGTGCGGAGGACGATCTGCGGCAGGCCCGGGTCGAGGTCTTCCACGCGCTGCCCGGCGTGGGGCACAACCTGCACGACCACCCGCGGGCCAACCTCGTCTACCGGGCTCAGCGGCCGGTGCCCGCGGCACGCAACAACCACGGCGAGATCCTGGGGCTGCTGCGCAGCACTCCCGCCGCCGAGGGGCCGGACGTGCAGATCATCTTCATCGACATCCCACTGCCCAATCCGGTCGCCCCGGTGCACAACGGCTTCACCATCGGCATCTCGCCGATGCGACCGGCGAGCCGCGGCCGGCTCAGGATCAGCTCGGCCGACCCGTACGCGCCGCCGGTGATCGATCCCCGCTACTTCACCGAGGAGGAGGACGTCCGGGCGGTGCTGTCCGGCATCACCGCGGCCCGCAGGATCGCCTGGTCCCGCTCGCTGGCCGAATGGGGGATCGAGGAGGTCAGTCCGGGGCTCGCCGCGGTGGACGAGGAGTCCATCGCCGACCACGCCCGCAGGTACTTCGGCTCGTACTGCCACCCGGTGGGCACCTGCATGATGGGCGAGGACGAGGTGTCCGTCGTCGACTCCGAGCTGCGGGTGCGGGGGCTGGACGGCCTGCGTGTCGCCGACGCCTCCGTCATCCCCGCCATCCCCTCCAACAACACCAATGCCACCGTGTACGCGATCGCCGAGCGCGCCGCCAACCTGCTGCGCCGTTCCTGATCCGCCCGGGGCGCGGCGAACCGGTCGCACGGAACGGCCCGCACCCGTTCCGGCCGCGGCCCTTCACCGGCGCCCGCCGCGACGTCCGCACGAGCCCCCTCTTTCCACGGCCCCACGGGCTGCCGCCTATTACGCCGTAATAGGTACGACTCCACCAGGGACGTTCCCGGCCCCGCCCCGTGTGGCCGAGCCGGTGTCACGGGAACGGCCGAATATGGACGTCCTTTACACTGCAGTGATTGCATGGGCCGCACGGAGCCGGGTGCAGGCACAACCAGGTCAGCACAGAACACCGGGCCTCCATGCGTCGGCCGTTGGAGGCAGCCCGATGAATGACCTGGACTCGACCGTCTGCCCTGCGTCGACACGGCTGGTCGGACGAGACACGGACCTCTCGTTCATCGAGTCCTTCTTCAGCAACCCCGAGGTCCAGGGAGCTGCCCTGCTGCTCTCGGGCGAGGCCGGCGTGGGCAAGAGCGCGGTGCTCGACGCGGTGGCGAAGGGCGCCGTGCGCAACGGCGTCCGGGTCCTGCGCGCGGCCGGCGTGCAGTTCGAGGCGGACATCAGCTTCGCGGGCCTCAACCAGCTCCTCGTGCCCCTCTTCGACGAGTTCGACGTTCTGGACAACCCGCACCGCGACGCCCTGCGGGTCGCGGTCGGCATCGGCAGCGGGCCGGCTCCCGACCGCCTCCTGACCTCGACCGCGGTGCTGCTGCTGTTGCGGCTGATATCCGTCGAGACGCCGCTGCTGCTCGTCGTCGACGACCTGCCGTGGCTGGACCGGGCGACCAACGCCGTGCTCGGTTTCGTGGCCCGGCGGCTCGTCGGCAGCCGTATCGGCTTCCTCGCGGCCTCCCGTGAGGGTTCCGACAGCTTCTTCGAGTCGAGCGGCCTGTCCGAGCACCGGCTCAAGCCGCTGGACGACGCGTCGTCGGCCGAACTGCTCGCCCTGGCCCACCCCGAGGTCTCCCCCGCGGTACGGCGTCGCATCGCCGCCGAGGCACGCGGCAACCCGCTGGCGCTGGTGGAGCTGCCGGTGGCGCTCTCCAGCGAGCAGCGCGCGACCCTGGCGGCGATACCCACCGTGCTGCCCCTGACCGAACGTCTGCAGGCCATGTTCGCCTCGCGGGTGGCCGAACTGCCCGACCGCAGCCGGGAGCTGCTGCTGATCGCCGCCCTCGACGGCACCGGCGACCTGGCCTCGATCGAGGCCGCCGCGACCGGCCGGGCCACCGTCGACGACCTCGCCCCCGCCGAACGCAACCGACTGGTGACGATCTCGGCGGACAACCGGCGGCTGTCCTTCCGGCATCCGCTGATCGGCTCCGCGGTGGTGGAGCTGGCGACCGCCTCGGAACGCAGAAGAGCACACCAGGCGCTCGCCGGGGTGCTCGGCGACCAACTGGAGCGCCGCGCCTGGCACCTGGGAGAGGCGGCCGTAGGCCCGGACGAGACCGTCGCGGCCCTGCTGGAGGAGGCCGCGCGCCGCCGGCTTCGGCGCGGTGACGCGCTCGGCGCGGTGACGGCGATGACCCGGGCCGCCGGGCTCAGCCCCGTCGCGGCCGACGAGAGCCGCCGGCTGGCCGAGGCGGCCTATGTCGGCGTGGACTCCGGTGGTGAACTGGAGGACGCCTCGCGCCTGCTCGCCGGGGCCCGGCTCGTCCATCCCGGCACCGGACAGCAGTCGCTGCACGCGGCGGCCGCGTCCGCGTTCCTGCTGATCAACAGGGACGGCGACATCGACACCGCGTACCGGCTGCTGGTCGGGGCGATCGAGGGCGGGAACCACGGCTACGACGCCTCGGACGCCGGGCTCATCGAGGCCCTGCACCTCCTGGTGCTGCTGTGCTGGTACGGCGGTGCCCCCGAGCTGTGGCAGCCGCTGTTCACGTTCCTGGACCGGCTGACCCCCGAACCGCCGGAGCTGCTCTGGGTCATCGCCCAGACCTTCGCCGACCCGGCGCGCACCGGTCCCCCGGCGCTGCCACGCCTCGCGGAGCTGATCGCCACCGTGGGGGACGATCCCACCCAGGTGGTGCGTGTCGGCACCGCCTCGGTCTTCCCCGACCTGCTCGGGAACTTCCGGTGGGCGACGCGCCGGCTGATCGAGCAGGGCCGCGCCGGCACCGCGCCCGTCCGCCGGCACCTGGGTGCGCTGATGCACATGGGCCTGGACTACTACCACCTGGGGCGCTGGGACGACGCCGCGGAACTGGCCGCCGAGGGACTGACCCTGTGCACCAACCACGACTACCGCTTCTTCGCGTGGTACTTCCAGTACGTGCAGGCGGCCGTGGCCGCGGCGCAGGGCGACGCGGACACCGCTGCCGCGCTGACCGAGGAGATCGTCCGGTGGGCGACGCCCCGCGGGGCCCACGGCGCACGGTACTTCGCCTGCCACGCGAGAGCGCTGGCCGCCCTCGGCAACGGCGACTTCGAGACCGCCTACCAGCACGCCTGCACGCTCAGCCCGCCCGGGACCGTGGCCCCCTACGTGCCGATCGCCATGTGGGGCACGATGGACCTGGTCGAGGCGGCCATGCGGACCGGCCGGGAAAAGGAGGCCGCCGCCCACGCGGCGGCGATGCGCGCGTCCGCGATGGCCGGGCTGTCGCCCCGGCTGGAACTGCTGGTCCTGGCCTGCGAGGCGCTGACCACTCCCGGCGAGGAGTCCGTCGCCCTGTTCGAGCGGGCGTTGTCCCTGCCCGGACCGGAACGCTGGCCCTTCGACGCCGCACGCGTCCGTCTCTTCCACGGTGAACGCCTCAGGCGCCTGCGTGCCACGACGGAGGCCAGGGAGCAGCTGACCCAGGCGCTGGAGGCCTTCCAGCGGCTGGGTGCCAAACCCTGGGCGGCGCGCACGGCGGCCGAGTTGCGCGCGAGCGGACTGTCCGCGCCGACCGCCGCCAGGCCGGGGAGCGTGACGCTGACCGCGCAGGAACTGCAGATCGCCACGCTCGCGGCGACGGGACTGACCAACAAACAGATCGCCGAGCGGCTGTTTCTGTCCCATCGCACCATCGGCACGCACCTCTACCAGATCTATCCGAAACTGGGCATCACTTCGCGTGCCGCGCTGCGGGACGCGCTCTCCGGCCTCGACCTCGACCGAGACGGCTGACGCGTGCCGGCGAAGGCTGACGGCGGTGGCCGTCCGCTCAGTCATTTGACGTATGCCGGGCAGCGGGCCCCCGCGCACAGTGGACGCGGGAGCGGCCTTCTGGGGCCGTCCCCCCGTCGGCGGCCGCACCTGAAGCCGCCGGGGCGACGTGAGAGGGGGAACCGGATGCTCGATGCCTCCGACAGTCATCCGGACATCCACTGGCCGTCGGGGTTCTCGCCCGACCAGGCCCACAGCTTCTGCCAGGCGCAGGGCGTCGTGCACGCCCCGCCCGCCGCGGCCTTCGCCCTGCTCGCCGATGTGACGCGGTGGCCCGGCTGGGTTCCGGGCATCACCGAGGTGCGGCCCGGGCCGCTCGTGCGGACCTTCGAGGTGGTCTTCCACGGGCAGCGGTTCGAGATCTTCGTGGGAGAGCACCTGCCGCCCCACCGGCTCGGCTGGTCGGGCGTCGGCGCCGGCGTGCAGTTGTACCAGGGCTGGCTGCTCACCGCCGTCGCGGACGGCACCCATGTGGTGACCGCGAACGTCGTCCGTGGTCCCGCCGCCAGGTCCCTGAGCGCGTTGTCTCCCGTGTGGGCTCAGCGCCTGAACACCCTGTGGGTCGCGCAGCTCAAGAGACTCTCCGAGAGCGCTCCGGAGGAGGGCGGCGCGTAGCCGGCACCACCGAGCGGCGCGGGCGTCGGTATCCGCCGAGGGCCGGCGCCACCGGGTCGCGGGCGGCCGGACACGCCGACGGCCGGCGCCCGGTGCGGGCGTCGGCCGGTCGAGGCGCGGTGTGCGGTGGTTCAGGCGGCGGGGACGGTGTCCTTGACGGCGGCGGGGCCGGCGGCAGGGGCAGGGGTCGTGCCCCCGGGCTTGCGGGCGGGCCTGAGGAAGACGGCGAGGAGGATGCCGACGGCGAGGGCGGGGGCGACGTAGACGTAGCCGGTGGCCGTGGCGTGGGCGAAGGCGTCCAGCGCGGTGTCGCGCAGGGCGGCCGGGAGCCGGCCGATGGTGTCGGGGCGGGCGGCGTCGAAGCCGGTCGCGGTCGGCAGGCCGCGGGTGCGGTCGGCGAAGCCGCTGTTGAGCAGGGTGCCGAAGACGGCGACCCCGAAGGCCGCGCCGATGGAGCGGGCGAAGGTGACCACGGCGCTGGCGGCGCCGAGGTCGCCGGCGGGCACGCTGTTCTGGACGGTGGTCAGCACGACCATGGGCACCATGCCGATGCCGACTCCGGTGATCAGGAAGTAGACGCTCAGCACGAGGGTGCCGGTGGCGGCCCCGATGGTGCCCAGCAGGAGCAGTCCGGCGAGGTTGGCGACCAGACCCGCGAGCAGGATCACCCGCAGCCGCTCGACGTGCGCGGCCCAGCGTCCGGCCAGGGACTGGCTGATGACCAGGCCGGCGACCAGCGGCAGCATGTAGATGCCGGAGAGGGTGGCCGAGACACCGTGGACGATCTGGAGGTAGGTCGGCAGGTAGACCAGGACGGCGAACATCGCCGCGTTGGCGAAGAACCCGATCAGCGAGGAGAAGACCACGGTCCGGGAGCCGAGCATGGCCGGCGGCAGGACCGGGGCGGCGGCGCGGCGCTCGACGGGCACCAGCAGCGCCGCCAGCGCGACGGTGGCGGCGATCAGGCCGATGATGGCCGGCGAACCCCAGCCCCAGCGCTCACCGAACGAGGTGACCAGGACCAGGCCGGTGGCGATCGCGGCCAGGACGGTGGCGCCCAGGTAGTCGATGCGGGCCTTGGCTCCCCTGGTGGCCGCGGGCAGCGCCCGCGCGGCGACGACCAGGGCGACGGCGCCGATGGGCAGGTTGACCAGGAAGGCCCACCGCCAGGACAGCTGGTCGGTGAAGACACCGCCCAGCAGGGGGCCGACGATGCTGGCGACGCCGTAGACCGAGCCGAACATGCCCTGGTAGCGGCCGCGTTCGGCCGGGGCGGCGATGTCGCCGACCAGCGCGAAGGTCAGCACGATCATGCCGCCGCCGCCCACGCCCTGGAGCACGCGGGCGCCGATCAGTTCGGGCAGGTTCTGCGCCAGGCCGCAGGCCACCGACGCGATCAGGAAGATCGTGGTCGAGGCCAGGTACAGGCGCTTGCGGCCGAACATGTCGCCGAGCTTGCCCCACAGCGGCGTCACCGCAGTCGACGCGAGGAGATAGGCGGCGCTGACCCACGCGATGTCGTCGAACCCGTCGAGGTCCTGCGCTATGCGGGGCAGCGCGGTCGAGACGATCGTCTGGTCCAGGGCCGCCAGGAGGACGGCCAGGATCAGCGCGCTCATCGCGGCGGCGACACCACCCGCCCTGGGTGAGGGGGACTGCTGTGCCTTCGACATCGGAACTTGCCTTTCTGAAGGGGTGGGCCGGAGCGGTACGCCTGCCGGGACACGGCGATGGAGCCTCACTCGGCTGGCACTATCTGAACTAACTGCCACTTCAATGTAGCACTTATCAGAGAGTGCTTCACACACGAGAGGCGTTAGGTGTCTCAGGTTTCACAATCAGCCCGCTAGACTCGGTGCGGTGAGAGCCGACGCAGCACGCAATCTGGAAGCCGTCCTGACCACCGGGGCGCGCATGCTCGCCGCCGACCCGGGCGCGAGCATCGCGAGCATCGCCGCCGAGGCGGGGGTGGACCGGCGCACCGTCTACCGGCGCTTCGCCTCCCGCGAGGAACTCCTCGCCGCCATCTACGCATCCCGCCTGACGGCCATCGAGCAGGCCATCGAGGACGCACGGCTGCGCGAGGCACCCGTCGCCGTCGCGCTGCACCGCTACGTCGAGAACATCATCGCCGTCAACCGGACCTGGCCCGTCGACCTCACCCGCATGCTCGCCGACGACACCGTCCGCGCGCGCCGCGACGCGTCCGTCCGCGAGGTCGACGCCTTCCTCGCGCGCGCCACCGACGAGGGCCTCCTGCGTCCCGGTGTGCCCGAGGGGTGGGCGAGCGCGCTGCTGCCCCAGCTCATGCACCTGGTGTCCCGGCAGCTGCCCGAGCTGAGTCCCGGTCAGGCGGCGGACGTCGTCGTCGACACTCTGCTGAACGGCCTCGGGGCCTCCTGACACCTGACGGGCCCCCGGGAACACATGTGTCCATGTGTTCCCGGGGGCCCGTCGGCCTCTGTGGCGGCGGTGGGATCGCCGCGGCTCATCTCATTCCACGACCTGCCGTGCCGTGTCCGCGCCGGAGGCCTCCCGGCCCTCCTCCTCGCGAGGGCGCCGGGAAGCCGCCGACGAGGGCAGGGGCACGGTTCCGGGGAGACGGACGCGGCGGAGCCGGGACGGCTCGTTGTCGGAGTCGGGGCGCTTCAAGGCTTCTCCCATCGATGCGTTCGACATGCCGTACCCCCCGGCGGGCGCGGCGCCGAGGGGGTGGACGGGTGAGTGTTATGGGAAACCGGCGACGGCGCGCACACATTCCGGTTCGGTCCGGATTCGCGCCGGCCGGCCGGATCGATGTGTCCACATGGCGTCACGGCACAACCGCGCCAGGGCGCAGCGACATGTGCGGGGGCCGGCCGTCGGATGATTCCGGTATCCCCTCCCCCGTCCGACGAAGGGACCCGTCGTGTCGCCTCTGCCTTCGCGCAGGGGCGGGTGGACGACGCTGTGCACCGTGGTCGCGGTGCTGGCGGCGTCACCCGCCCCGGCCTTCCCGGCCGCCGAACCACCCGCCCCTGCGCCCACCGCTTCCGCGGCACCCGCGACGGTCCCGCCCGACGCCCCCAGGGTGACCCTGGTGACGGGCGACACGGTCACCGTCGTACGGGCCGCCGACGGCACGCAGAGCCATCTGGTGCGGGACCCGGAGGGCCGCTACACCGGCTTCGAGACCCACCGCAGCGGACGGAACACCTACGTCTATCCCCGCGACGCGCTGCCGTACGTCGCCGCCGGCCTGCTGGACCGTGAACTGTTCGACGTCACACAGCTGTTGGCGGACGGCTACGACGACGCGCACCGGGACCGGCTGCCGCTGATCGTCACCTACACCGACGCGGTCCGGCACTCCGGCCGCCAGGCGTCACCGCGGGGCGCCCGTACGTCGCGCCCGCTGGAGAGCATCGGGGGTGCGGCGCTCTCCGTGGACCGTTCGGCGGCGTTCTGGACGTCGGTCACCGACGGCGCCGTCGCACGGGACGCGAACCGGCGCCCCCGGCTCCGGGGCGGCATCGCCAAGATCTGGCTCGACGGCAAGGTGAAGGCCGCTCTCGCCGACAGCACCGCGCAGGTGGGGGCGCCGCGGGTGTGGGCGTCCGGCGACACCGGCGAGGGTGTGGACGTCGCAGTCCTCGACACCGGCGTGGACACCGAACACCCCGACCTCGCCGGGCGGATCGCCGCCGCCGAGGACTTCGTGCCCGGTGAGTCCGTGACCGACGGGAACGGCCACGGCACGCACGTCGCCTCCACCGTCGCCGGGACCGGTGCCGCGTCCGGCGGCCGGGAGAAGGGCGTCGCGCCGGGCGCGCGGCTGCACATCGGCAAGGTGCTCTCCGACGACGGCACGGGCCAGGACTCCTGGCTGCTGGCCGGCATGGAGTGGGCGGCCCGCGACCAGCACGCGAAGATCATCAGCATGAGCCTGGGCGGCCCGTCCACCGACGGCTCCGATCCGCTGAGCATGGCCGTCGACCGGCTCAGCGAGGAGACCGGGGCGCTGTTCACGGTGGCCGCGGGCAACTCCGGCCCCGACGGCTACACCGTGGGCGCCCCCGGCGTGGCCGATGCCGCCCTGACCGTGGGCGCCGTCGACGGCTCCGACACGCTCGCGGACTTCTCCAGCCGGGGCCCGCGTCCCGGCGACCGGGACGTCAAGCCGGACCTCACCGCTCCCGGCGTGGACATCCTCGCGGCGCGGTCCCGGTACGCGCCGGAGGGTTCGGGCCCGTACCAGACCCTGAGCGGCACCTCGATGGCCACGCCGCATGTCGCCGGGGCGGCCGCACTGCTGGCCGCGGAGCACCCGGACTGGAGCGGCCGTCAGCTCAAGGACGCCCTCGTCAGCACGACCGAGGCGACGCCCAGGTACACCCCCTTCGAGGCCGGCGCCGGCCGCCTGGACGTGGCCGCCACCACGACGGCGACCGTCTTCGCCTCCGGCGGCGCCGACTTCGGCTTCCACGCCTGGCCGATCCCGGCCGGCACGACCGCCGAGCGGAAGGTGACGTACACCAACACCGCCGACCGCCCGGTCGCCCTGCGTCTGACGGCCGACGGTCCGTTCACCCTCTCCGCCGACCGGCTCTCCGTCCCGGCGCACGGCACCGCCGCGGTCACCGTGACCGCGCACTACGACCAGGTCCCCGCCGACCGGGCGACGGCCGCCTTCTTGACGGCGACCGACGACTCGGGCACCGTCCGCGCCCGTACGTCCCTGAGCGCGGCCAAGGAGGGCGAGCGCCACCGGCTGACGCTGAAGGCGAAGGACCGCGGCGGCCGGCCGGTCGGCGGCACCGTCATCCTCACGGCGAAGAAGCTGTGGCTGCCCCTGGCGCTCGACGGCTCCGGAACCCTGGACCTCCGGCTGCCGCCGGGTTCGTACACCGCGTGGCTGGACACCCCCCTGGAGGGTGCCCACGGTCCGCACTCGATCGGTCAGGGCCTGCTGGCCGTCACCGACATCGACCTGAGACAGGACCGCACGGCGGTCTTCGACGGCACCAAGGCCCGCCAGGTCCGGGCCGTCACGCCGGATCCGAGCACGCCCGACGACTCCCGCGTGGACCTCTACCGCGGCTTCGCCGCCGACGACTGGTCCTCGTCCTCCCGCTGGACCGACGCCTCCTACGACAGCGTCTGGGCCCTGCCCACCGGACGCGAGGTGGCGGAAGGGGAGTTCGTGTTCGGTACGCGGTGGCGACTGCGGCAGCCGACCCTGACGGTGGCCTCCGGCGACGGCGTCTTCGACGATCTGCGCGTCGTAGCGGGAGCGACCCCGCTGCCCGAAGGACACCACCGCCTCGACACGGTCCTCGCCGGAGACGGCGCGGCACCCGCGTACAGCTCGGTGGACGTCCGGGGGAAGGCCGCCGTGGTGCGCCGCACCGACACGGTGCCCGTGACGGAGCAGGCCGTGGCGGCGGCCGCGGCGGGCGCCCGGCTGCTCCTGGTCGTGAACGACGGCGACGGCCGCCTGCAACCGTGGGAGGACTCCCCCTGGCTGCCGGCGGATCCGCCGCCGCTGACCGTCGCCACGCTCACCCACGACGAGGGCGAGCGGCTCATCGCCCGGGCGTCCGGCCTCGGCCGCACCCGGCTCGAGATCACCTCGCACCCCGTCACCGAGTACGTCTACGACCTCGCCCACGACTACCGGGACGCCGTCCCCGCCGACCTGGTCCACCGGGCCGAGCGGCGCGAACTCGCCCGCGTCGACGTCTCGTTCCGCAACTACCGTGCCGGGCGGGCGCTGGAGAACCGCGACGACGTCACACCGGCCGGCGGCAGCGCCCTGAACCCCTCGGACGCCCCGGCACGGGGCGACCGCACGGACTGGGTCACGGCGGGCGAACCCTGGTCGGACCGGGCGCAGATCCCGGGCGAGCAGCAGCAGTACGCC
This sequence comes from Streptomyces sp. NPDC031379, assembly GCF_055569615.1. Classification (NCBI taxonomy): domain Bacteria; kingdom Bacillati; phylum Actinomycetota; class Actinomycetes; order Kitasatosporales; family Streptomycetaceae; genus Streptomyces; species Streptomyces sp. NPDC031379. Next base: position 58,949 of record NZ_JBVIIT010000016.1, read on the forward strand.
CCGGCCGTCACCTACCGCGCCGGATCCGCCGCCCGGGTCGGCTGGTTCGGTCCGGTCCAGCGGCCCCGGCTCATCGACGGCGACGCACCGGTCCGCCAGGACGACAGGCTGTACGTGTCCGTCCCCGGCTGGGGCGACTCGGGAACCGACCATCTGGGCGGCACGTACGGCAACTTCGACGTCGACAACCAGGTGAGGCTCTACCAAGGGGACACACTCGTCCGTGAGATGGGCCGCTACCAGCTCACCATGACGGTGTCCGGCCTGCGTCCGGCCCCGCTCCCCTACCGTCTGGTCTCGCAGAACTCCCGTGACGCCTGGGCCGCCCCCTACTCCACCGCCACCCGGACCGAGTGGGGGTTCACCTCCCGGGCGGGCGCGGCGGGCGAGCAGGCCCAACTGCCGCTGATCCAGCTCGACTACGGGATCGCCACCGATGCCTCCGGGCGGGCCGGGCGGCACGCCGACCTGACGGTGACCGCCTCGCACCTGCCGGGGTCCACCGGCACCGCCGCCGTCGACGCGGTGGGCCTGGAGGTCTCGTACGACGACGGGGTCACCTGGCACCGCGCGGCGCTCCGGCACTCGGGCACGGGGTGGCGGACACGGCTCGACGCCCCTCGTGCCGCCCGGTTCGTCACCCTGCGCACCAGTGCGCGCGACGCCCGCGGCAACAGCGTGCGGCAGAGCGTCGTACGGGCCTTCGGGCTCAAGTAGCGGCACCGGGGCGGCCGGCCGGGAGCCGCGCGGCTTCATCGTGGTGCGTTCAGCCCGCGCGGACCCCTTCGAGGAAGCGGCCTGCCAGGTCGACGCGCTCGGCGAGGGTGGCGGGAGTCTGCCCGAAGTCCACGAACAGTTCGTGCACCCCCGCCTCGGCCGCGGCGCGCGCGTAGTCGATGTACTGGCCCAGCGTGCCCGCCCGGGGCATCTGCTCCGGGCCGGTCCTCGTGTCGGTCAGCTCGGGGTTGACGCGCAACGCCATGTGCAGGGCGGACGGGTCCCGTTGCGCCTCCACCGCCTCCTTCAGGACGGTGTCCCACATGCCCATGAGGTGCGTGAGCGGCATCGCGACGGGCAGCCAGCCGTCGAGCCTGCGCCCGATCCGCCGCAGGCCCCTGGGGGTGAACGCCGCGAGCAGCACGGGGGGTCCGGGCCGCTGGCGCGGCTTGAGCCCCACCACGGTCTGAGGGATGGTGAACAGCGGTCCTTGGTGGGCGAAGACGTCGTCGGCCCAGTACCCCTCCAGGACGTCCAGCGTCTCGTCGAGCCGCGCGCCCCGGTCCTTCCAGGGCACGGAGACCGCGGCGTACTCGTCGGGCATCCAGCCCAGGCCGAGGCCCACGGTCAGCCGTCCCCGGCTGAGGACGTCGAGGGTGGTCAGCGACCGGGCCAGCATGATCGGCGGCTGCCACAGGCCGTTCAGCGTGCTCGTGCCCAGGCGGACGCGGCTCGTGTGCGACGCGGCGAAGGTGAGGGCCACCAGGGGGTCCATGTGGTTCTCGTAGACGCGCGGCATCCTGCCGTCGGGGCTCGGATAGGGGGCGCTCGGGACGCGGGGGGCGAGGACCCGGTCGCCCGTCCACAGGGAGTCGTATCCCATCTCCTCCGCGGTGCGGCAGACGCGGAGCATGCCTTCCGGCGTGGCGTCGGGACCGAAGGTCGGAAGGGCCAGGCCTAGTCGCACAGGTGTCTCCTCATGAGGTCGTCCGCTCGGCATGCACGCCGGTCAGCGCAATGCCGAACAGCTCTTCCAGGGTGGCGACCGTCCGTGCGGGCTCCACCGCGTGGACGGTGGTGAAGCCGAGTTCGGCCGCGGGGGGCAGGTACTGCTCGGTGTCGTCGACGAAGACGCACTCCTCGGCCGACAGGCCGAGCTGCTCGAGCACGAGCCGGAAGATCTCCCGCTCGGGCTTGCGCGTCGCGTGGAGTTCGGACAGCACCACGGCGTCGTAGAGCGCGTCCACCTGGTATCCGTCGTACAGGTTCCACGGGGTCAGGCCGACGGAGTTGGAGAGGATGCCGACCTTCACCCCGGCCCGGCGGGCGGCGGCGGCCGCGGAGATCACCGAGGTCTCGGGGCGCAGGTCGGCGAAGATGCGGCCCATCAGGTTGTCCGGTGCGACACCGAGGAGCCGTCCGGCCGCTTCGTTCCACTGCGTCTGGGTGAGCGTGCCACGCTCCAGCTCCTCGGTGAGCCGGATCCCCTCGGCATTCAGGTAGAGGCCGGTGAGCAGCGTCCCCTCGGCCAGTCCCGCGCGCTTCTCGAAGGCGAGCGCGGCGGGCAGCAGAGGGGTCGTCAGCACACCACCGAAGTCGAGGACGAGGCCCTTGCGGTGCTGAGTCATGCTCACACCCTAGAAGGGCGCCGGATCCGGCCTGCGGCCAGGTCGCCATGTTTCTCGCCGACCTGGAACATGTGTGACGGCCGTGACGGTGCTCCTTCAGCCCTTCAGCCCTTCAGCCCTTCAGCCCTTCAGCCCTTCAGCCCTTCAGCCGGTGCGGATGCGCGGGGTACACACCCAGGATGCGCACCTCGGAGGAGAAGAACCGCAGCTCGTGCAGGGCGAGGGCGACGCGCTGGTCGTCGGGGTGCCCCTCGATCTCGACGTAGAAGCGGCTGGCGTTGAGCCCCGCGCCCATCTGGTAGCTCTCGATCTTGGTGAGGTTCACGCCGCTGGTGGCGAACCCGCCGAGTGCCTTGTACAGCGCGCTGGGGATGTTGCGCACGCAGAAGAACAGACTCGTCATCGTCGGCTCCCCCGTGTCCGGGGCCGGGGCGGCGTCCCGGGACAGCACGACGAACCGCGTGGTGTTGTCCGGGTCGTCCTCGACGCCGGAGCGCAGTACCTCGAGGCCGTGGAGACCGGCCGCGGCGGGCGGGGCGAGCGCCGCGTGCCGCGGGTCGCCCAGCTCGGCCACCTCCCGCGCCGCCCCGGCCGTGTCGTCGCTGACGAGGGTGCGCCAGCCGCCCTCCCGCAGCAGCTTGCGGCACTGGCCCAGGGCATGGACATGGCTACGTACGCACTCCACCTGGTCCAGGGTCGTGCCGGGCACCGCCATCAGGTCGAAGCGGATGGCGAGGAAGTACTCGGCGACGATGAACAGCCCCGATTCGGGCAGCAGATGGTGCACGTCGGCGACGCGTCCGGCCGCGGAGTTGTCCACCGGGATCACGGCGACGTCGGCGGCGCCGAGTGTCACCGCGTCCAGGGCCTGCTCGAAGCTCGTGCAGGGCAGTTCAGCGCTCTCGGGGTACAGGGCACGTGCGGCGGTCGCGGAGTTGGATCCAGGCTCACCCTGATATGTGACGGTTGTCACCGTATTGCACCTTTCCAGGAGGTCCCGTCGTCGGGCGGCAGAAGCTGCATCGCGTACCGCACCTGCTGAAGTATCGGTGCACTGCCCTCCATCAGGTGCACCAGGGGGTGCCGACCGCCGCTCCCGCACGGCGCCGACGCGTGCTCGTACGCCGACGCGACCACATGGTGGACCGCGTTGCCGGCCCGCTGGACGCGCGCGGCGAGCCGCTCCTGGACGGCCGGCGGCAAGCCCTGCCGCGCGGAGGGGGCGCCGTGCAGGGCCGCCGCCAGGCTCAGTCGCTCGTCGTGCAGCACGGCGGCCAGTTCGGCGGCCACAGCGTCGGTCGGCACCCGTCCCCGGGCCGCGCCGGACGCCGGGTCCGGGCCGGCCAGTACGTCGGTCATGCGCCGGGCCGCGCCCAGGGCCTGGGCCGCGACCGCCGTCCACAGGAACGGAGCGTCCCCGGCGCGCAGCGGCGTGGCCGCCGTGTGCGTGACGAACCCTGCGGGCACGTGCACGTCCTCCAGCCGGAAAACCGGTCCGGGCACATCGGCGTCGCCCGTGTCGGCGCAGGCCGCACCCGACAGCGCCCTGGAGGGCACCGCGAAGAGATCCGGGCCGCCGCGCGTGGCCATGACCGGCACGGACCGCCGTGCGCCGCCGGTGAGCGGCAGCGCCAGCCACGGTCCGGTTCCGTCGGGCGACGGCAGGTGCCACAGTCCGGACAGGGTGAAGCCGCCGACGGCCGACCGCACCACCGGCCGGTCCGCGACGTCCGCGCCGGGTACGGCAGTGGTCAGTGGCGCGGCCCAGTTCCAGGCGGTGGTGAACGCCTGCCAGGCGGCGGACGGGTCGCCATGGGCGCGCTCCTCGTGGAACGCGAACACCTGCGCGAGGCCGGTGTGGGGTCCGAACACCTGCAGATGGTCGTCGTGCGTGAACGTCGTCATGGGCTCAGGCAGCCTGCTCGACACGATCGGCCGCGGTCGTCGTCAGGACGACGTTGTGCGGCTGCTCGCCCCGCGCGTAGCGGTGCAGCTGCCGGCGCACGAAGTCCTCGGTCATCGCCGGGAACGCGTCGGTGAAGGCCGCCACGTGCGGGGTGATCAGGGCGCCGGGCAGGTGCCACAGAGGATGGCCGGGCGGCAGCGGTTCCGGATCGGTGACGTCGAGCGCGACCCGGAGCCGGCCCGCGCGCACCTCCCGGACCAGTGCGCCGGTGTCCACCAGTTCTCCGCGGGCGACGTTCACCAGCAGGGCCCCGTCCTTCAGCAGCGCCAGCGCGTCCGCACCGAACAGGCCGCGTGTCTGCTCGGTCAGCGGTGCGCACAGCACCACCGCGTCCGCTGTGGGCAGGAGTTCGGGCAGTTCCGCCGCCCCGTGCACCCGGCCGACCGGTGTGGTGCGCGCCGTCCGGGCCACGAGGACCGCCTCGCACCGGAACGCGCCGAGCCGGGCGGCGACGGCCGCGCCGACGGCGCCGTAGCCGATGACCAGGACGCGCTTGCCGACCAGCGTGGTGCGGAACTCGGGCTGCCACACTCCCTCGGCCTGACGGGCACCGAACACGTCGAGTCCCCGGCACAGGCCCAGCAGCAGGGTGACCGCCAGTTCGGCGGTGGCCTCGCGATGCACGCCGCGCCCGGTGGCCAGCCGGGTGCCGGGCGGCATCGCGCCCAGCAGCGGCAGCATGTGCTCGTAACCGGAACTCAGCAGCTGGAGCACCTCCAGGTTGCGCATCCGCGGCAGGACGGGTCCCAGGACGCGTTCGGCACCGGGCGCGGGCGGGCCGACGAGGAAGCGGACCTTGCCGGGGTCACCCGGCAACGGGCCGGACCCGTCCCAGTACGCGTAGGAGAGCCCCTCCGGCAGGCCGGGGAGCCGGCTTCGGTGGTACGGGAGCCAGACGGTCGTGCCGTCCTTCATCGTGTATCAGCTTCTTCCCGCTCGGGTGCCGTGTGGGACGGCACCGACGTGCCGCCGTCCGTGAAGCGGTGGGTTCTTCGCGCCGGACCGCGTCCCCGCGGAGCCTGTCCGCGCGGCGGACGGTGTCCGGGCCGCCTCGGTCGGTATGTGGTCGTTCCCTCACTCCGGGGACGTGTGTGTCATCGGCGGAGGTTCACGTGAGACTCGCCACTAAGGCGTGTGAATCGGCCGCACGGACGACATATGTGTCGGCGCCCGCCGCGCACGGCCGACGGCCGGGCGGCGGCGTCACGGTCCCGGCGGCGTGTTCCGGTCCCCCCACGACGTGCCGCCCGGGTGGGCCGAGGGGGCAGGTGAGGCCGAGCGGCCCGCGGGCCGTGACGACGACGCCCGTCGCGAAGTGCCCGAGCACCTCGCGCTGCCCGGCGGGCGGCCGTGTGCGCGCCCGCCGGGCGTACGGGCGCAGGCGGGACGCGGCCGTGCCTCAGACCATGGGGCTGACCGGCCGCCCGTCGCCCACCAGCGCACGGCCGTACATCTCCTTGGCGAGCCCGGGGTTGAGCGTGGGATGCCGGGACGCGGTCTCCAGGTCGCGCCAGTGCCGCTGGATGGTCTTGGCGAGCGAGAAGCTGCCCGCTCCGCTGACGGTCAGCAGTGCCTGCACCGCCTGGCGCAGGCAGATGGAGGCGTGTCCCGCGTCCATGCGCACCCGCGCCCGTTCGACCGGCGTGGGGGTGGTCCCGGAGGCCGCCGCCGTGCCGATGAACTCCGCCGACCGCCTCAGGTGCAGGTGGGCGGAGTCGATGAGGGTGGCCGCCTCGGCGAGCGCCGCCTGCACGCTGGGCGAGTCGGCGAGCCGGGCGTGCAGGGACATGGCCATCGGCTTGCCGTCCTCGACGGTCCGCAGGGTGAGCTGGAGGACCGCCTGCGCGATGCCCAGCAGCGGTCCCATGGAGACGAGCGTCATGGATCCCGGGGGAATCCGGTACAACGGCTCCTCGGGGAGCCCCCTGCCCCGGACGATGTCGTCGAAGCGCCGGAGCCGGTGGTACGGGACGAACACCTCGTCGGCGACCAGGGTGTCGCTGCCCGTGCCGCGCATGCCCGCCATGTCCCAGGTCTTCTCGATGGCGAGGGCGGAGACCGGCACGAGCGCCAGTCCGCGCTCGGAAGCGGCGCCCGGCTCCCCCGGCAGCGGGACGCCGAGCACGGCCCAGTCGGCGTGGTGGCCGCCGGACGCCCAGGCCCAGGAGCCGGAGACGAGCAGCCCGCCCTCGAGGGGCGCGGCGACGACTCCCACGCTGCCGAACACCCCGCACATGGGGACGTCGGGGCCGTCACCCCGCAGGTCCTGCCGCGCCTGCTCCCCGAAGGACGCGGCGATCTGCTGTGCCACGTACGAGACCATCACCACCCAGGAACTCGACGGGCAGGCCGACGCCACTTCGGCCGTCACCTCCAGGCTGTCGGCGGGCGCCAGTTCCTCGCCGCCCGAGGCCTTCGGCACGCCGAGGCGGAACAGGCCGGCCTCCCGCAGCGCCCGCTCGGCCTCGGGTGTCAGCCGGCTGTCGCGCTCGGCCGCGTTCGCGGCGCGGCGCAGCACGGGGGCGATCTCTCGGGCCGCCGCCATGAGTCGGCGGGTCGGATCGGTGAGCGTGGCGCGCTCGCCGCTGGTCGATGCGGTCATCACCACTCCAGGACAGCAGGATGCGGACCCAGGGGTCCGGTTCTCTCTCACCAGCGTAACCGGACCCCTTGGTCCGGTTGCCGCGCGGTCCGTCGTGACCCCTGGGGCACGGCGGTCCCTTCGTAGTCTCCGGGCACGGCGTCCCCGCACAAACAGGGGCGGGCACAATGAGCGGGTGAATCCGGTGCAGACGAGTCCGCAGAACCGGCAGGACGCGCCCCGCAGACGGGCCGACGCCCGGCGCAACCACGAGCGGGTCTTCGCCGCGGCGCTGGAGGTCTTCGAGGAGTTCGGGCTCCAGGGCACCGTGCCGCAGGTCGCCGAGCGCGCCGACGTGGGGAAGGCAACGGTGTACCGCAGCTACCCGGCGAAGGAAGACCTGGTCGAAGCGGTCGTAGGGCATCGGCTGGGGGAACTCGACCGGATCACCGCGCCCGCCCTGGCCGAGGCCGAGCCGGCGCGGGCCTTCGACACCTACGTGCTCCTGCTCTTCGAGAACCTCGCCCGGGACCGTCTGCTGTCGGAGGCGCTCGCGGAGGGGCGGTCGACGGCGTACACCGGCCCCCTGCTCGACCGGCTGGCCGCCCTGATGGAGGAGGCCAAGAACGCCGGCCGGATCCGCCCGGACGCGAGCCCGCTGGACCTGCGCGTGGTGCTGTGCGGCATGTGCCTGCAACTGGTCGGCCTCGCGGAGCGGGATCCGGCGTTGTGGCGCAGGTACGGCGAACTGACCCTCCAGGCGCTGCGGCCCTGAACCCTCCAGGCGCTACGGCCCTGAACCCGCCGGGGGCTCAGCGGTCGAGCCCCGCCGGCGCCGTGCCCGGTCGCCGCACCCGTGCCTGAACCGGCCCGGACGGCGTCCGGTCGGCCGCCTGAGGACCGCGGGGCGACGCCGGGTCCTGACGCGGCCGTGCCGACGCCGCGTCCTGGCTCCCCCGTGCCGCCGCCGTCCTGCGACGCGTCCGGGCCGGCGCCTGCTCGTGGTGCGGGCCGGGCCGCGCCGAGTCGTGGTGCGGGTCGGCCGGAGTCGGGCGGTGGGGCCTGGCGGCAGGCCCGGGAGGTGTCCCGGCCGGGGCCGGCTCCTGGTTCAGGCCGGCCGTACGGAAGACCTCCGCCCAGGACGTCACGGACGGGCGGCTGCGCCGCAGCGCCCGGCGCTCCCGCTCGGTCATCGCGCCCCACACGCCGTACTCCTCGCGGTGGTCCAGGGCGTAGGCCAGGCAGTCGAGCCGGACCGGGCAGGCGATGCACACGATCTTGGCCTCGTTCTGTGCGGCGCCTTCGGCGAACATCCGGTCCGGCTCCGTCCGGCACAGCCCACGGTCGACCCAGTCCATGCCCGCCTCGCTCCCCTGCGGCGCCCCGGCCGGGGCCCGCCTGCTGCGTCTGTACACACGTACTCAATAGATACGTATGACACTAGCCCACAACGACATGTGTCTCGCAGTGCAAGGAACGGCGCGGTACAGGGTGCGAGCCGTCCGGCCAGGGTCGCAATCCTCGGCGAAGGTCGCATATCAAGAACATTTTCGGCCATACCAGGTGACGAACCTCCTGGGTACATCTAGTCTTCTGGCTCAAGGCGCCTCACCGGGCGGCCGGCACACGTCATGGGGTACAACCACTGCTCAGGAGGCAGCACGGAGCATGTGAACGCGCCACGTACCCTCGCCCTTGCGCCTGGCGCGATCCGTACGTACGGGCGCGGCGGCGTTCGGCGGGCCGGGCTGTGCAACGGGGAAGGGAGTGGGGGACGGGTGGAGTCGATCGACGGCACGATGGTCGGCCGCGAACGCGAGCAGGAGGTGCTGTCCGGCTTCGTGACGGCCTCCGGGGGCCGGGCTCTCGTCCTGCGGGGCGACACGGGTGTGGGCAAGAGCGCCCTGCTGGACCACGTCACCGACCTCGCCACGGGCGAGAACCACCGGGTGATCAGGGCGGCCGGGGTCGAGGCGGAGTCGGAGCTGCCGTTCGCCGGCCTGCACCAGTTCCTGTACCCGCTGCTCTCCTACATCGACCGGCTGGACGACAGCCATCGAGGGGTCTTCGACGTCGTCTTCGGCAGGAGCGAGGGCCCGCCTCCCTCGGTCATGACCCTCGGCATCGCCGTCCTCGACCTGCTCTCGCTCGCGGCGTCGCACAAACCCCTCCTGCTGGTGCTCGACGACGGCCAGTGGCTCGACACCTCCAGCACCGAGGTGTGCGGGTTCGTCGGACGACGGCTCACCGGCAGCTCGGTGAAGCTCGCCGTCGGCCTGCGCTCCGACGTCTCCTCCGGCTTCGACACCGCCGCGCTGCCCCAACTGCCGGTGACCACCCTGTCGGAGAAGGCCTCCGAGCAGCTCCTGGACATGCACCACCCCGGGCTGGATCCCCGGATCCGCCGCCTGGTCCTGGACGAGGCACACGGCAACCCGCTGGCCCTGCTGGAACTGCCGCCCCATGTGCTGCGCAGCGGCCGGGCGGCGGGCAACCGGGAAGACCTGCTCGGGTACACCGGCGTCCCGCTGCCCCTGCGCCTCCAGCACGTCTACGGCGCCCGCATCGAGGCGCTCGGTGACGGCGTACGCGCGGAACTGCTGCGCGGCGCCCTGGACGGCGTCGGGGCGGGCACGGCGGCCGGCCGCACCCGCGGCACGCGCTACCGCATGATGGACGCCGACGAGGCCGCGGCCTGCGGCCTGCTGGACATCGACCCGCTCAGCGGCGACTTCGTCTTCCGGCACCCCCTGGTGCGGTCCACGGTCGTCCAGATGGCGACCCCCAACGAGCGGCGCACGGCCCACGCGGCCCTCGCGCAGGTGCACCGCGACGACGTGGAACGGCGTGCCATACACCTGGCGGCCTCGACGGTCGACCCGGACGAGGAGGTCGCGGTCGCGCTGGAGGCGGCGGCCGACTCCGCCACCCTGCGGGGCGGCTCGCAGGCCGCCGTGGCCTGGCTGACCCGGGCCGCGGAGCTGAGCGAGGGCCGCGAGGAACGGTCCCGGCGGCTGGGCAGCGCGGCGTTCATCGCCGGTCACGCCGGCCTGCTGGACCGGGCGCAGCAACTGGTCCGTTCCGACACCTCGTCCGGAACGAGCGAGTCTCCGGCCTCGGTCGTCGCGTCGGCCTATGTCGCGCTGTACGAGGACGGGGACGTGCGGTCCTCGCAGCGGCAGGTCCTGGCAGGGATCGAGAGCATGCGTGTCAGCGGGGTGACAGAGCCGAACGAGGTGCTCACCCGGCTGGTCAACCTGCTGCTCGCGATCGACCAGTACGCGAGCGACGAGACGTCGTGGGAACGGGCGCACGAACTGCTCGGCTCCCTGGGCGACCTGGTGTCCCCGCTCTCGCGTATCTACCAGGACGCCTGGGGAGACGTGGTGCGGCGCGGCGCGGGCGTGCACGAGCGGGTGGCGGACGCCTTCGCCGACCTCCGCGAACTGGAACCGTGGGACATCAGCCGGCTGGCCGTCGCCGCGTACCACGTGGACACCCTCAGCCAGTACCGGCCGCACCTCCAGCGCACCGTCGACCGCGAGGTGGCGACGGGGGCCACGGTGTCCGGCATGACCATGCTGCATCTGATCATGCTCGACCAGATGGCGGTCGGCGAGTGGGACGAGGCCGAGCGGACCGGACAGCGTGGCCTGGAACTGACGACGTCGCACCACCACGCGCTCTTCGCCCATCACACCCGGGCGTATCTCGGGCTGCTGGCCGCGATGCGCGGCCAGGCCGAACGCGCACGCGAACTCCAGGCCGCCGTAGACGCCTGGGCCCGCCCCCGCGGCGTCGGCTTCCTCACCCAGATCGCCGACGCCATCGGCACCACCGCCGCCCTCGCCGAAGGCGACTACGAAGCCGCCTACCTCCACGCCATCGGCATCACACCCCCCGGCACCTTCGAACCCTACGCCCACCAAGCCCCCCGCACCCTCCTCGACCTCGTCGAAGCAGCCCTGCACACCGGCCGCTCCGAACAAGCCCGCACCCACGCCCTCGCCGCCCGCGACGCACACCTGCCCGACATCTCCCCCCGCCTCGCCCTCCTCACCCACGGCGCCCTCGCCATGACCGCCACCGACCCCACCGAAGCCGACGAGAACTACCACCACGCCGAAACCCACCCCGCCGCCGCCACCTTCCCCTTCGAACTCGCCCGCATCCGCCTCGCCCACGGCATCCGCCTGCGCCACACCCAGGGAAGGAAGGCGGCGCGGCTGTCACTGACGCTGGCCGCGGAGACGTTCGAACGGCTCGGCGCGCCCACCTGGGCCGAACGGGCCCGGGCCGAGCTGCGGGCCGCCGGTGCGTCCACCCTCGCCTCCTCGGCACACCTCGCGACGCTGACGTGGCAGGAACGCCGGATCGCGGATCTGGCCGCCGGCGGTCTGACCAACAAGGAGATCGGCGCGCGGATGCACCTGTCGCCGCGCACGGTCAGCTCCCACCTCTACCGGGTGTTCCCCAAACTGGGCATCACCTCCCGCGCCGCGCTGCGCGACGCCCTGGGCAAGATGCCCGGCGGCCAGGACGCGTGAGGCGACAGGCGACCGCAGTGGCCGACGGCGCGGGACGGCGGGTCCCGGCCGTCGGCCGCGGTGCGTTCAGCCCTGCGGCGGGTGGGCGCGGATGCCGCGCTCGTCCAGCCAGCCGAGCACGTAGTCGGCGACGAAGCGCCATCCGCTGTCGATGACCAGCGAGTGGGCCCGGTCCGCGAACTGCTTGAGGTCGGTCACAGCCGTGGTGTCGCCGTACTGCTTGTACACCGCGCGGGTGGCCGCGTCCGGTACGAGCCTGTCCTCCTGCCCGGAGATCAGCAGGAGCGGGCCGCGTTCCGCGTTGCCCACGTCCGCGACGGCGCGCGGGCTGCGGACCGCACCCGCGCAACCGAGGTCGGCGAGCAGGCGGCGCGGTGCCGGCACCACGTAGCGGTCGTAGAGCCGGTCGGACTCCTCCGCGCCGACCGTGTTGGCGAAGACGTGGTGGAACTGCTCCGGCGACAGGGACACCAGCTGCTCGGCGGGGTCGTGCCGGGCGGGGGCCGGCAGCCGGACGGGGGACGCGGGCAGCGGGACGTCGTTGATCGGGGCGGGGGCGATGGCAACGGCGGCACGGCCGACATCGGCGGCGATGAGGTGCTGCGCGATGAGCCCGCCGACCGAGTGCCCGACGATCACCGGCGCGGTGTCGAAGGAACGCACGATGGCGGCGTAGTGGTCGGTCAGGACCTCCAGACCGATACGGCCGAGCAGTTCCGGGGACTTGCGCATGTCCCGGGCGGCGGCGGCCTCCCCCGGCCATCCGGGCGCGAAGGCGAGAAACCCCCGGCTGGCGAAGCGCTCCGCCCACGACTCCCAGGAAAGCGCGTGCAGCCACGCGCCATGGATGAAGACGACGGGAGTACGTTTCACGGCTGGCTCCTCCGAGCATGACGACCATCCGGCACCGGCACACCGGCGACTGTTTCAGCATCGTTCAGGCGCGGGTCAGGGACGACAGTCGAATGACTTAATGTTGACGACCCGCGGCGCGGGCGGACCCGGACCGGCCCGGTGGAGGATCTCCCGGAGTGGACGCCCCAAGACGGACAGCTGTCCGCCTGGCGGGCGTCCCTCAGGGCGAACACCGTCACCGCAGGCGGTGTTCGACGGTCAAGTTACTTATGTACGGCGATCCCGCGAGGGCGAGAGTAGGTCGGGCCAGCTTCCGCCACAGGGAAGGATCTACCCGTCATGAGCGGCTACCAGCCAGGTGTACGGGCCAGCCGAACGGCACCGCCCGGTCGTCCTCAGCTGACCTTGGACATCGAACGCGTGCTGGACGTCTCCGCCCGGCAGGCGATCAGGGCCGAGTTCCGGTACGACCCGGAACTCCCCTTGATCGTGTGCGTGGAGTTCCTCATCGAGGGCGGCCCGCGTGTCCTGTGGCGGATCGGGCGCGACCTCCTCCAGCAGGGGCTGTACTCGATGAGCGGCCTCGGTGACATCCAGATGTGGCCGTCGAACCTGGAGGAGCGGGCCACCGCGTGGCTTCAGCTGGCCTCCGGTGACATGGCGGCGCTGTTCGAACTGCCCGTGCCGCCGCTCGCGGAGTGGCTGGAGGACACCTACGATCTCGTTCCCGCCGGTCACGAACTCGCCGGAGTGGACTGGGACGTCACGACCGCTGACCTGCTCCACGGCCCGAGGGCACAGTCCGACTGAGTTCCCAGCCCGCGGGGCGTCGGGCGGCGACGAGGACGGGGCCGCCCACAACCGTGGGGAAGGTTCTCGTCTCCTCCAGCCCGAGGGCGACGAACTCCTCTCCCATGCGCGCCGTGTCGAAGGAGTTGCCGCCGCCGCGCACCGCGGTCCACCGGCCGACGGAGCGGCGCAGCGCGTCGTCGGCGGCGGGGTTGGTCCCCGCCACCAGCCACGCGCCCGGCACCAGGGCCGCGGCGAGGCGCGGGAGGGCCGCCCGCAGCGCCTCCTCCGACAGGAACGGCGCGGGCAGCCAGATCAGCTCGTAGCGCTCCTTCTGCGACAACTCCGCGGCGTTCTCCCGGCGCAGGGACACCCGAGCGGTCACGGCCGGGTCCGCCGCGGAAAGCTCCGTTCTCGCCAAGCCCAGCGCCCGCTCCAGAACGTCGATGCCCTCCACCCGTGCCGCGGGGAAGCTCGTGGCCAGCACCACGGCCAGCGCGCCGATGCCGGTGCCCACGTCGAGGACGCGGCTGCCCTCGGCCTGAAGCCGCTCGGCGCATCCGGGCAGTTGGGGCACGACCTTCCCGGCGAGGGCACGGCCTGTCGCGGCGGAGGCCCGCCCCTGGCCGAGCAGCACCTCGTCGTCCTGCGCGCCCCACCCGAGCCCGGGTGCGGCCGCCGCGTCGGCGGCGGCGGAGACGGCCTGACGCAGCGAGCTGAGCTTCGCCTCCACGCCGCTGCATGCGGTCTGGGCGTCCGCCCGGGTGAGCGAGGGGTGGACGGTGAAACCGTCGGCGCCCCTGCGGACCAGGCCGACGCTCTCCAGGACCGCCGTACGCTCCGCGTCTGCCGTGAGCACGTCCTCGACCGGCTCCGACAGCGCCTGCCGCTGCGTGCTCACGACGGCGGCCATGGCCCACACGGCCGCCTCCAGAACGGCCACCGGGTCCTCGCCGAGCGGCAGGGCGCCGCTCATGGCGGGGCCGATGGGTTCTGGCGATACGGACACGGAAGCCTCCGGAGGAGCGCTGTTGCGACACATGTATTCACGCATGTACGCACACATGTTGCCACAACCGGAAACACATGCCGATGGCTTCGATTATTTTTCTCGTCCGGCCGGTGAACCCGCCCGGGCTCCCGGCCCGTTGACCCAGAGGAAGCTCCTGCGGTCAGTGTGTTCATTGGCTGGCCTGGCCGCAGGAACGGAGCGGTCGTCCTCCTTCTCTTCCCCCGATGGGAGGACGGCCGCTCCACCCAGGCGGAGGTGGCAACACGCCGCTGTTCCACGGGACTTCAGCGCGTGGCTGACATCAGGTGTGAACATCCACACCTTCTTCACCAGCCATTGCGCTGCCGTGCCCGGGCACGGCAGAGTGCTTCGCCTGCCGCACGCGACGGACGGGACACGCCGCAGGCGTCGCGGCTCGGCATCACGGACGAACCGGAAGGAACACACGTGAGCCCGATTTCGGTCCGGGGGTTCGCCGTGGCCTCGGCCACCGCGGTCACCGCTGTCGGAAGCGTCGTCGGCGTCGCCTCGGGCGGCACGGCAGCACAGAACGACGACGCCGGAGCGGCGGCGGCCGACGCGACGCTTCTCGCGGAGATACCGGCGGGCCGGCAGGCGCAGGTGCAGACGGCGTCCCTGACGCAGCAGGCCGACTCGCAGGCCATCGCCGCGGACGCGAGCGCCAGGAAGGTCGCCGAGGAAGCGGCCCGCAAGGCGGCCGCCGAGACCGCGACCGCGAAGAAGGAGGCCGCGAAGAAGGCGGCCGAGGAAGCGGAGGAGCGCACCGAGGCCAAGGCAGCAGCCGGCCGCAGCTCCGCGGACTTCCCCGTCCGCAGTTCCTACACCGTGGCGCAGATCCAGGCGATGGCGCGCCACACGGTGGCGAGCGGCCAGTACCAGTGCTTCAGCAACATCGTGGACCACGAGTCCAGCTGGAACTACCGGGCGGTCAACGCCTCCTCCGGTGCCTACGGTCTCTTCCAGGCCCTGCCCGGCTCCAAGATGGCCTCCGTGGGTGCCGACTGGCAGACCAACCCGGCCACCCAGATCAAGTGGGGGCTGAACTACATGAACACCGTCTACGGCAGCCCCTGCCAGGCCTGGTCGTTCTGGCAGGCCAACCACTGGTACTGAGGCCTGGCGGACTCCCGTGGCCTCGGCCGTCCGCGCCTCCGGCTCGCGCCGACACACCTGTCCTTCGGAGAGTTAGTGTCGAAGGAGACAGGTGCCTGGGCTGGGAGGGCGAGGGATGAGCGGGTTGCCGGGGGACACCGGCGCGGCGGAGGACGCCGCACTGACGCTGGCCGCCCAGGCCGGCGACGTATCGGCGCTGGCCCTGCTGCTGGAGCGGCACCGGCCCGGAATGCGCGCGGTGGCGCTCAGCCTGCTCGGGCCGGGGGCCGACGTGGACGACGTCATGCAGGAAGCGGCACTGGTGGCGCTGCGGCGGATCGTGGACGTCCGCGACCCGGAGGCCGTGGGGTCGTGGCTGCGCATGGTCGTACGCAACAACTGCCGTAACCTGCTGCGCGCCTCCCGGCGGGTCGAGCCCGTGGAAGAGGTGCCGCTGCCGCCGGACGCCACCACACCCGAGCAGGTCCTCCAGAGCCACGCGCTGCGGGACTGGATCTGGGAGGCCGTCGAGGCGCTGTCGCCGACCCTGCGGCTGCCGGTCGTCCTGCGGTACTTCTCCACCGGGATCACCTCGTACCAGCAGATAGCCGAGGCCTGCGCGGTGCCCGTCGGCACCGTGCGCAGCCGGCTGAGCCAGGCACGCACCGCTCTGGCCCAGGCCCTGACCGCGACCGCGGGCACGGCGCACGAGGACGTGCTCCGGCGTACGGAGGCGAGCTGGCAGGAGGCGCACGCCACACTCGATGCCGCAGAGCGGGGCGAGTTCGGCAGGGTGGTGAAGGATCGCTACTCCCCCGAGGTCTCGTTGCTGACCGGGGGCGCCCGGCTCGGCGGAGCCGGTCTGCTGCTGACGGGCATGGACAGCGACCTCGCAGCGGGCGTGCGTCAGCGTCCCCTGCATGTGGTGGCCGGCCGCTCTCTGGTCGTCTGGGAGATGGAACTGGTCAACCCGCCGGACGATCCGGACCACTGCCCGCCGGCGGTCGCCTGGATCATGACGCTGGACGGCGGCCGCTTCGACCGCGTCTCCCTCTACCACTCACCGCGCCCGCGGGCCGTGGCCGAGCCCGCCGCGGCCTGACTCCGTGTCTGCGCCCCGCCCCGGGTCATATGGCGCAGATCACACCCCGCCGATCGAACTTCCAGGCCTCCTGAGTGTCGTGTCGGTGTCACAGACACCTGCACGCCTCATGGAGGTTCCGATGAACAGGTCCCTTGCCCACACCGACCCGCTCGCCGCCGGCACCCACTCCTACCAGCTGGCCGGACTGGTGCAGCGCTACCACGTCCACGGCCACGGCCCGGTGTGCGTGGCCCACTCCGGCGGGCCCGGCATCTTCTGGGAGTACCTGCGCATGCCGGCCCTGGAAGAGCACCTGACCATGGTGTACGTCGAGCCCATCGGCACCGCCGAGGACAGCCGTCTCCCCTCGCACCCGCACGGGTACACCCGTGAGCGCTACAGCGGCTTCCTGGAGACGCTGATCAACCGCCTCGGCGTGCCAGAGGTGCACCTGCTGGGGCATTCGCACGGCGCTTTCGTGGCCGCCTACCACGCCCTGCACCGCTCCGGGCAGCTGGCGGGCGTCGTGCTGTACGACGGCGCTCCGGTGACCGGGCCCGAACACGCCGCGGAGGCGGGCCGCATGGTGGAGGCGTTCGCCGCGAAGCACGCCGGCCACCCGGGGCTGCCCGGCGTACTGGCCGCGTTCGGCGCGATGGCCGGCATCTCCGACGACGAGCAGACCGAGGCGGTCGCCCGGGGGGTGCTGCCGTCGTACTTCGCCGACTACTGGGGCAACGAGGAACGGCTGGCCCCGTTCCGGGACGCGGTCCGGGCCACGTACATCTCGGGGCTGGACGAGGACCTCAGGGCCGACGTCATCGATGATCGTGCCGCGCTCAAGGGACTGACGGTGCCGGCTCTGGTCGTCGTAGGCCGGCACGACGTGATCTGCGGCGTGCGCTGGGGCCTCGAACTGCACGAGCTGATTCCCGACTCGCGGCTGCTGATACTGGAGAACAGCGGTCACATGGGGCACATCGAGGAGCCCGAGCTGTTCGCGGACGCGGTCCGCCGCTTCGTTCTCGAGACGGCGGCCCCGCGGGACGGTGCCGTGTAGGCGATACGGCACTTCACGTGCGTCCGCCCCTCTCGGGCGGGCGCACGTGAACTCCGCAGGAAACCCGCTCGTTGTAGTAGCGGAGGACTCCCAACCCGCGCCGGGCCGCAGACGGAGGTCTGTGCGCGGCGTGCCGAGGGGCCGGGCGTCAGGGCGTCGATGTCGCTATGGCCACGGAGCCGCACTGGGACCTGGGGGTCTTCGCTCCCGGCTTCTTCGGGGCGATCGTGCGCGGGTCGACCGCTTCTCCCGGGGCTCCCTCGCGGTACAGGCCGTCGGGCAGGCTGTCACGGTCGTGGGGCAACAGGAAGAACACCCGGCGCTTGTACAGGCCGCTGTCGGGGTCCGGGGAGGCGTCCTCGTCCAGCAGCGCGTACCCGACCATGCGCCCGTCGCGCGCGTACGGCGGCTTGGTGTTGCGCCGCCTGGTCTTGTCCAGCGCCTGCCGGACGTAGTCGAGCCGTTCGAGGTTCTCCAGCCACACCACCTCGGCCTCGTGGATGAGGTCGCTCTCGGTCAACAGCGAACTCATGGCTGCAGCCTCTCCTTCGTCGGCGTGCTCCCCGGCCATGGGACATGGCCGGGCATCTGTCCGTGTCGCTCCGGCCCGCTCATCGCCAGGGAACGGGCCGCTTAGCGGGGGCCACCGCATCCGGGGCCCGCTCACCATCGTAGAGCGCACCATGACGACGGTGTAGGCCGCGTGGTGGAGAGAGCAGACGTACGGAGGCCGTCATGAGTGCTCCAGTAGGGCGATGCCAGGATAATATTTCCGGCCATTTGACTTGATCATGTCGGTGGGCGACGCCACGCCCACTTCCTGGCGGACGCGGTTGGCGAAGGCCCGGGGCGTCGCGGGCCGGATCCCCTCTCCGGCGTTGCACCACGAGCTGTACTCCGCGTAGAGCAGCCCCTGCTCCACCCGCAGGTCCTTGCCTGAATCGCCGCCACGCGTGCAGCATTCGGCGAGGAAACGGCCGATGTGGTCCTCGGTGGTGGCATAGGCCGTCGTGGCGATACGCACCCTGTCAGGGCCCTCCAGCGGGTCCCTGGTGCGCAGGTAGCGCTGTGCCCCCTCGATGAGCCACTGGAGGATGCCCGGCCCCTCGTCGCGGACGAGTTCGAAGGCGAGGTTGTCGATCCTGCGGTGCGCCGGCACCGTCCGGGTGAAGGGCAGCAGGCGGATGCGCCGCCAGAACGCGAAGCCGCCCGTGGAGACCTCCGGACGGTGGTTGCCCAGCAGCCACAGGTGATGGGTGGGGGTGAACGAGAAGTAGTCCTGCCGCATACGACGGGCCTTGATCTTGTCGCCGCCCGTCAGGAGCCGGACACGTGCCTCGTCGAACTTGTCGTTCGGCTTCAGCTCGCTGCACACCACCAGGCGGCGCCCGTGCAGTTCGGTCAGCTCGGTCGAGTGCTCCGAGAAGGCGCCCCGGTCCATCAGGAAGCCCGGCGGAGCCGCGTCCGCGTAGTCGCCCAGGATCTGGATCATGATGTCGAGCAGCACGGACTTGCCGTTCTTGCCCTCGCCGTGCAGGAAAGGCAGCACCTGCGCGCCCACGTCGCCGGTGATGGAGTACCCGAGCAGCAGGTGCAGGAAGTCGATCATCTCCCGGCCCTCGTCGTCGTCACCGAAGGTGTCGGCGAGGAACCGATGCCAGCGAGGGGTCTCCATGTCCTGGGGCGCGACGCTGGTGGCACGGGAGTGGAAGTCACGGGTGGGATCGGGCTTGCGCAGATGCCCGCTGTGCAGGTCGACCACTCCTATGGGGGTGCACAGGGCATAGGGATCCCCGTCCAGCCGGTCGGGGTCCACGGAGATGTCCGGTGAGGCCTTCGCCTGGGTGAGCAGGGCCTTCAGGCCGGTGGTGGACAGCGTACGCCGCTTGTGGTGCGCGAGTTCGCGGTCGCTGAACACCCCTCGCGGGTCGGTGAAGGGCATGTCCTCCGCCATCTCCCCCGCGGCCCACAGGGCGGCCTTCTCCCCTCCCGCGCGCTTCCACCGGTAGCCGTCCCAGGCGAACCAGCCCAGTCCCTCCACATGCCGGAACTGATCGCGATGCGTCTGCACGAAGAGACGGGCGTTTCCCCGGTCCGAGAGGGACGGAGGCAGCAACGGGGCCGAGGAGGCGGCGCCCTGCCCGAACGACGCCACAGGGGCGTTCGCGGAGCCCTGTGCGGGCAGACGTGCGGGCCCGGCGACCACTTCCACCGTCTCCAGGTCGAGCATCTGCTGAGCGGCGGCCTGCGGATCGAAACGCGGTGAGCCTTCGGCGCTGCTGCTCATGGACGTCCTTTGAGGTGGAGAGGGCGGACGGACCCTACGGCAAGGGCGTCGTCGACGATCTTTTCATTCCGGGTCTGCTGCCACGGCCGGGCGTAGGAGGCGACACGGACAAGTCGGTCACGAATGGCGGCGTGGTCCAGATGCCCCGCTCCGACCAGTCCACCGGCCGTGTAGGCGGCTCTGTTGAGCTTCTCGGTGAACCCGGTCCCCTCCGGGGCAGCGGCGCACTCGGCGACCAGGGCTATCAGGGGATCGACGAGCTGCTCTGCGGAGGACGCTCGCCGCTGCCCCCGCGCCACCGGGGCCGTGGCAGCTGCGACGGCAGCGGGCCGGGGCTCGATCACATGTCCCGTACGGCGGAGTTCGCGCCGGAGCCATTCCGGCAGTACCGCCGGACGGCGGGCCGTTCCCTCCGCACGGTAGACACCCTGCGGCGTGCGGGTTCCGGGGGCCACGATGTAGCCGCCGTCGGCGCGTACGTCGACCTGCCAGGCGAGCGCCGTGTGCCGGGCGGAGCCGGTCGAACACCTGTATCGCGTCGATGTGTCGGAGTTGCGGTACCAGACATGCAGACCACCCGAAGGAGTGCGCACGCGCAACGTGTTCTCGTCCTGCGCCGGCGAGGTTTCACCCCGATAGGCCGCCAGCAGAGCCAGTGTGTCGAAACCTGAGGCCAGCCCGGCGAGTTCCACCTGGTCGGGGATGGGGATGCCGGGGAGGAGCCGTCCCCGGTCCGGCACGGGCGCCTGGTGGGCATCGATGTCAATCACGACGAGGTCGGCGGGGCCACAGGCGACTCCGACACCTGGGGCGGGCGTGTCGGCCCACCAGCGCTCGACCAGGCCGGGATCCGTCGTGGCCGCGTGGAAGCCGTGACAAGGGCGTCCTGCGGGCAGACAGGGGCACGACGCCGGTTCGTGCCTGCGGCTCGCACAGCCGGGGCAGTTGCCGACGGGAGTCTTCCGCCCCGGGGTCAGGGGGTGAACCGGCCAGCCCTGGGCCGCACACCACCGCGCGACAGCCCGAGGCGCCCCGGGCGCAACTCCGGCTGCACTGCGGCTGCTCTCGTCTTGGCGCGGCACGGGAATCGTCCTCGTCACTTCCGTCTGCCCGATCACTTCACACACCTGGCGGGGGCGGTTGGCCCCGCCAGGGACCGAAGGGACTCTGATGCGAAAAGAGTGTAAGGCCCGCATGCTGAAAAGGGAGTGTCTGTCTGACCCGCGTGCCGTTCTATCAGTTTCGTGGGTCCCTTGGGTCCCTGGGTGGGCAGTGCACTCCCACCCTAGGGGCTGAAGGGACTGACCAGCACGGGGAACTCCGTCCGCCGGCGCGGGGAGAAAAGCGGGACAGCCCGGTCTCTGGCGGGGGCTGAGGGACCAAAGGGTCCAGGGACCGGAGCGCAGGGGCTGGAAATCTGAACAGTCCCTAGCCCTGCGGAAGGCATCAGTGCAGGTCAGAGACTTGGGGTCTCTCAGAGCAGGGACTGTAGGGACTTAACTTCGCAATTATGAGCTGTAGTTGATGTGTGTGTTGTATGCGCACGCGCGTACGAATACATCTCTTCTCTACGTCATAATTGCGTTTTTCGGTCCCTACAGTCCCTCTCAGCCCCTGCGTCAGCCCTCTGACCTGCACAAAGCTCAGGGACCAAGGGTCAGGGACCGAAAGACCCGCAGTCCCTCCGCCCCTCCCTCCGGGCCCTGTCGGCCCCTTGAGTCCCTCCCCCGCCGCCCTGTACCTCGCCGGCCCCGGCAGAGGGACTGAACCTCTTCGGTCCCTGCTGTCGTTACCTCCATGTACGGAGCAACGTTTCTCCTCGGCCCCTGGGTGGGGTCCTCCCCCGCTGGAGCCGATACGTCCCCTCGAGGAGAAGTCACGTGGTCTATTTTTAGCATCTTTTTACCGAGAAGGTGCTTTTGTCGGGTTCGAAGGGCGTGTGCAGGGTCCCTACCGCGTGTGGGTGTGCGGTGTCCGCCGTCGCTCCCGTTCCCCGCCGACTGAGCGCGCCGGGGGTTAGCCCTACTTGGAGCTGTGCGGGTAGCACGATCGTCTCGCGCGGTCGCATCCGGAGATGCTGAGGCCGTATGCGGCTGGTTTCCCCGTGACCCTTAGGAGTTGGCTGGTGCGTGAGCAGGCATGGCAGATGTTTCGTTCGTCCGGGCGGCGGATCGGTCAGCGCGGAGTCGTGCCGACCGCGGTCGCGATAGCCGCGGGCGTCATGACGATGGGCGTCCTTGCCCCGCCCGCGGTCGCTGCCCCCGCCAGGCCGGACAGCCTCCAGACGGGTCTGAACAAGCTGGTGCACACTGACGGCGTGCCCGCCGCGCTGGCGAGTGTCACAGCCCGTACCGGCCCTACCCGCACCTACACCGCAGGGGTCGGCGACCTGGCCACGGGAGCGAAGGTGCCCCGGGACGGTCAGGTGCGCATCGGCAGCAACACCAAGACGTTCACCGCGGTGGTCGTGCTGCAACTGGTCGGTGAAGGCAGGATCGGCCTTGACGCCCCGGTCGACACCTATGTGCCGGGC
The DNA here is from genome assembly GCF_055569615.1 of Streptomyces sp. NPDC031379. Classification (NCBI taxonomy): domain Bacteria; kingdom Bacillati; phylum Actinomycetota; class Actinomycetes; order Kitasatosporales; family Streptomycetaceae; genus Streptomyces; species Streptomyces sp. NPDC031379. The sequence goes on from NZ_JBVIIT010000016.1 coordinate 81,121, forward strand.
CTCGTCCACGGGGACGGGATCGACGGACGCCACATCACCGTCCGCCAACTGCTCCAGCACACCAGTGGACTGCCCAACTACAGCAACTACCTCAGCGACGACATCCGCTACTACGACCCTCGCGAACTCCTCGATCTCGCTCTCCAGCACAAGGCCGACTTCGTCCCCGGCACGAAATGGGCCTACAGCAACACGAACTACCTGGTGGCCGGTCTGATCGTTCAGGAGGTCACTGGCCACCCCCTGGCCGAGGAGATCGAGCGGCGCGTCATCAAACGCATCGGACTGCGCGACACCTACTTCCCCGCCCCCGGCGAGGTGATGATCCGGGAGCGTCATCCCAAGGGCTACTACCAGGATTCGGCGGGCGCGCCTCTGGTCGACGCCACGGAATGGGATCCTTCCTGGGCCTGGGCCGCGGGCCAGATGGTGTCCACCAACTCCGATCTGAACCGGTTCTTCACCGCGCTGCTGGACGGCCGGCTTCTCCCGAAGGCTCAGCTCGACCAGATGCGCACCACCGTCCCCGCCGGTTACCCCTTCCCCGCGGGCGCCCGTTACGGGCTGGGCCTCGTGAGCACGCCCCTGTCATGCGGCGGTGTGTACTGGGGCCACGGCGGCAGCATGACGGGATACGAGACCCGAGGCGGCGCCACCGAAGACGGCCGCGCCGCCAACGTCGCCGTGACCACGCAGCCGAGCCGGGCAGTCAAGGAGCGCATGGACGGTGTCGTGGACACAGCCCTGTGCCGCTAGTGCCGTGACCGTGAACAATCACCGGTGGTGTGGCGGCTGGGTGTCTACAGCGGTGGATGTCGCGCAGGTCAACCGGAGGTCGTGCCACGGCCTGTCAGTTGCCTGGTCTAGGGTCGCCCGCATGGCTGCGCTCTCCTTTCTGACCGCCGTCCGCGAGTCGTACGACACGGCCGCCGCCGATTACGTCGAACGCGTCCCGCCTCCTGCCGAGATGGACCCTGTCACGCGCGACGCTGGCGGGTTTTGCCGAACTGGTGCGGACGGCCGGTCCAGGGCCGGCCGCGGACCTGGGGTGCGGCCCCGGACGCGTGACGGCGCACCTGGCCAGGCTGGGGGTGTCCGTCTTCGGCCTCGATCTGTCGCCGAAGATGGTCGGGCTGGCCCGGCACGCCTATCCGAACCTGCGGTTCACTGAAGGCTCGATGACCGCACTGGAGACGAGGGACGACGAGCTCGGCGGCATTCTGGCCTGGTACTCCACCCATCACACGCCTCCGCAGTGGCTGCCCGCGGTGTTCGCCGAGTTCCACCGTACGCTCGCGCCCGGCGGTTACCTGCTCTGGGGAGACTATGTCGGCAATGAGCGGCTGCAGCCGAGGGAGGGCTATGGCCGTCCGGTGTCCTACGAGTCGTACCTCCTGCCCCTGGACCGCATGGTCGATCTACTGGACCAGGCCGGACTCGTCGTCACCGCGAAGGGCGGCCGCCCCAGCGGAGGGTGGTTCGAGTTGGCGAGGGTGAACTGCCGCAGCGGCCCGAAGTGCGCCTCGATCGGGTTCGCCCAGGAGGCGTTGGTCGGAGCGAAGCAGAACTCGACCTTGTTCCTTGCCGCCCACCGGCGGATCTTGCCACCCTTGTGGGCGGAGAGATTGTCGAGGATGACGTAGAAGGGGGCGCCGTCCGGGCGGGCCTCCCGGATGCTCTGCGCGAAGACTGTGGTCGGTGCCATTGCGACGCCGGTTGACACCCCAGCCGAGCGGGCCGAACTCGTCGAAGGCGAAGGTGCGCTCGGGCCGCTCGGTCAGCGCGTACTCGATCCGGTCCAGCTTGGCGTCGAAGTCGGGGTCGGTAGAGTCCTTAGGCCGGCCACCGGTGCTCCCGCGCCGCAGACGGCCGGCCGCTTGGTCGGCTTTCTCCGGGATGACGTGCCGGATCCCGCGTCCACGCAGGTAGGCGCGGGTGCCACGGTTGCTGTAGCCCGTGTCGGCGCTGACGCTGTCGGGATGTCGTGCGAGGCCGGCCGGTGGCCAGGCGGGGCACCCGGATCCATTCCATGACAGCCTCGAACTGGGTGCAGTCGGCCCGCTGACCGGGCGTCAGGACGAGCGAGAGCCCTTCGCCCTTGAACAGCAGGCCCGCAGCCGCGCGATGTCCGCAACCCCGGGCCCAGTGGCGCCCGCAGGAGCGCGGGCACCACCGACAGATGCGTCACAAGCGCGCGTTTTACGCGTTCGGGTCCCAGTCTGCGAGCTGCTCCATCGGCTCGGTGTCGCCGGTGGTCTCCAGGCCGTCGAGCGGGACGCGCTCGTAGAAGTAGAGGACCAGTTCGCTCGCTGCGCCTCGCATCGCCATGTCGCCCGGCTCCGCGTCGGCGGCGAGGTCGTCGCAGCGGACGCCGTCGGCGTTGAGGGTCAGGCGCCAGGAGCGACCCTCGGTCGTATGCAGGTCGATGGTCGCCGGCTTGAACGGCCAGGGGACGGTCGTCGCCGAGACGGTCGTCAGGAACTCGTCGACGCCCTCGACCGCGACGTCCGTCGGCAGCGGCTGTGCGGCACCCTGGGTGAGCTGGACGTCGTAGGTGTGGACGGCGATCTCCTGGATCTGGTGCCGGGCCACGGCTCCGCTGGTCTCCGGGGCCTGCGAGCGGCCCCACCAGGTCCAACAGCCGCGGTCCGGGCCGGCCTCGCGCATCGCGTCGAGCATGAGCTCGGTCGACTCGGCGAGCCAGGCGTCCAGGGCTTCGCGGTCGCGGGGCGCGGTCGGGGCGCCCTTCGGGTCCGTCCTCGCCGGGGGCTCAGCGCCCGGGCCCGCCGCGACGATGGCGGCCTGGCGGCGGCGGCCGTCGCCGAGGTGCTGCGCCAGTTCGCGCAGCGTCCAGTCCGGGCAGGTCGGAACCTGGACGTCAAGGTCGGGGACGGACGCGATCGCAGCGCGGAACGCGGCGGAGCGGTCTTCGATCAGCCGCAGGACCTCGGGGAACTCCAAGATGTTTTGCACGGCGGTTGTGTATCACGGCGCTCCGGCCGCCGGGTAGCGAATTTGTCGGACGAACGCATCGACGGCCGGGCGGAGCGCCGGCGCCGAAGCCGTCCTGAAACTCCGCGCACTGCTCGCCAACGGCGACTTCGACCGCTACTGGACCTACCATCTGGGCCAAGAGCACCAGCGCAACCACCAGGCCCGCTACCAACTCGCTGCTTGACCTACGAAGTCACTCCCAGCAATCCGCACCCCTGACCGATGTCAGCGGCCTGAGTAGTGTGTGCGGCCCGGCGGCGCCAGCGTCAGAGGAGTTGGACTCCACCTCCGTGCGCGCTCACCAGCACGCGGCCGGTGCCCGACACTCGCCGCCCCCGCGCGTCAAAGGGGGGCTCCTCCCAGGCAGTCAGGACCGCTCGGATCCGGGCGGAACTGGTCGCCCTGCTCGCGGAGGTGGTGCGGGAGGTGAGGCGCTCGGCCGCTCACGCGGGGGCTTCACCACAAAAGTCCACCTGAGCGCGGACGGCTACTGCCGGGTCCTCTCGCTCGTCCTGACGCCCGGTCAGCGGGCCGACTGCACCCAGTTCGAGGCTGTCATGGAATGGATCCGGGTGCCCCGCCTGGCCACCGGCCGGCCTCGCACGACATCCCGACAGCGTCAGCGCCGACACGGGCTACAGCAACCGTGGCACCCGCGCCTACCTGCGTGGACGCGGGATCCGGCACGTCATCCCGGAGAAAGCCGACCAAGCGGCCGGCCGTCTGCGGCGCGGGAGCACCGGTGGCCGGCCACTCGGCTTCGACAAGGAGATACGACAAACGCGCCTACGTCTACCTCGGCGCCGTCACCGCCGCAGCACTCGTCATCTGGCTCCGCTCATGATCGCCAGGACAGCCCCTAGGGCGTGTATCCGAAGTGGACCTTGAGCATGCGGTTGATCGACGGCATACGGTGACGGACCCGAACCGGGACGGCTTGGCGGGATGTTCCGCGGTGGTACGGGCCCTGGGGCCGGGCGTACGACCTGTTCCGCCATCGTCCGGACCCACCAGCACGTGACCACGTCTCAAGCCCACACCGCTTTGACCACGGCGTGGCCTGCTGAAGCCGCCCGGCCATAGAACCCTTGAAGCTTCCTGTGGTCGTCGAGGAACTCCTGCCTGACCTGCGCCTCATCCCAGCCGGACCAGACGAGCTTGGCACCGGCAACGTTCCACAGCTCGTCGAAAGAGACACTCGCGAGGAAGCCTGCGGCCTGCCCCACCCCAGGCGGCTCCAGAACCATCAGGGGCGGGTTGGAGGGGTCGGCGTCAGCGCTGTGTGCCACGGGGCGGCCGCCGTAAATCGGCTGCTCCCAGGGTTTGGCGGGGTCTGCATCGAGGACATCGGCTGCGGAGTAGAGGTCATTGACGGAGCTGAAGACCTTATTGAGCGAGCCGGCGATACCTGCCGCGTACTCGTCGGGGTGGTTGTCCCAAGCCTTGGACATGAACGCCGCAAGCCAGGTGTGGTCGTCCCGGATCTCGGATTCCGCGACGGCGCGAAGGTGTAGGTGGATGCTCACCGCGACGAGTCCCCCCGTTCGGCGGCCCGCCGGTCGGGCCGAACGGACAGAACCTACTCGAGGGCACTGACGGCGAGCTGTCCCGTCTTTCAACGCCGGGATGGTGTTCCCTTCGCCTCTGCTTGGATCACGGGCTATTACGCCGTAATAGCCCGTGATCCACGACCGTCCCCCGCTCGCAGAGGCCCTCAGTGGCACGGAGTCGATTCACAGTCTGTGAAACGGAGTTCGGTGGGGCAGGATGTCGGCATGAAGAAGAGCGCGCGAAGTGCGGGCCGTCCTACAAAACCGCTGCTCAAGGCACCCATGCGGATCGGCCCCCTCGATGCTCCGGCTGTCGTCGGCGAACTGCGCAAGGCGCACGAGGACGCAGAAGACCCGGACGTGGAACGCATGCCCGCCGATGACGAACTGTTCGGAGCGCTGCTGTATCTGGAGAAGCACGTCCAGGCGCTGCGGAGGCAACCACCTGAAGTGCAGCGTGCCGCTGCGCTGAAGCGTGTGCGGCTGTGGGAGTACCTGCGTGAGCAGACCGAGATCCGCCAGGTGCGAGCGGTGGACGACGCCCGCCGAGCGGGAGCCCAGTGGATCGAGTTGGCACCCGCCTTGGCTGTCGGTGCACCGAGCGCTGCCTACAACAAGGCGAAGCGACTGAAGGCCGTCGGGCTCATCGACGAGACCCCTCAAGCACATCCCGTGCGCCGGACGCCGGAGGCGGTCCTGGAAGCTGAGCGGCGGCTCGCCTTGGAGCAGGCCGCCGAGCGCCGAGCCCAGGAAGCGGCACAGCGCCGGCATGAACTTTTGGTGCCGGTTGCCACCCGGCTGATCGAGCAGCGCGAGTCCTTGCAGTGCGATGACGACGCTGACTACTGGCTGGAGGAGATCGAGGCGGTACTCCCCCATTGCGAGACTCCGCTGCAGATGGTCAGTCTCCACCGCTATCTCGACGCTGCCCTGCGGGCTCTGTCCAGACTGGAGAAGAGCACGGGTCGTTCACCAGCGCTGACTGACGAGGCACGGTTGGCTCTGGCCGCTGCGGTGGAGCTGCAACGGGGACAGGGTGCGCGCGACAACCTCGAATCCCCCGACTCCCCCGGCGCCGTGGCGTCTGGCGTGTGACTGCCACGGCGTTCACGGTGAGGCGGACAGATGGCCACGACCCGGAGTGGTGCCGGAGTCGGGGCCGCAGCCTCCCGGCCTATTACGCCGTAATAGCTGACCCGCTGTCCTGCCTCGCTACCGTGGTTCGTGGTTCGTGGTTCGTGGTGATGAGGTCGTGCGTTGTGCTGCCCCGAAGCTATTACGCCGTAATAGCTTCGGGGCAGCACCAGTCGGTGCGCTACGGGTGCCGGTGATCGCGCAGTTGGTGCAGGGGTGCTGGAGCGCTGCCGGGTCTTGCAGAACGTGTCCTTCCACCCGGTGTGCAGATCCTCGACGTCGACGATCGCGTCGCGAGGCACCATGATCTTGGCCCGGCGCCGGTGCCCCGTTGGTCTCTCGCCAGGTCATGGTCCTGCTGCGCCGGTACTTTTGTGACCGGAAGAGCTGTTCCCGCTGATCGAGGGCCGGACACGGCTGCTCAGGTTGTTGACTGCGCTGTCGGTGCCGGACCGTGCGCCGCGGGTGCTGGGGGGCCGAGTTCGCCTTCCGCAAGGGCTGCACCTACGGCACCGTGCTGGTCGACGTCGAGGCCGGCCGGGTCGTGGACGTGCTGCCCCACCGCACTTCCGAAACGTTCGCGTCCTGGCTCACCAAGCATCCTGGAGCCGAGATCATCTGCCGGGACCGGGCCAGCGCCTACACCAAGGAGGTCAGGAAGCCGATCCTCATGCCCTGGAAGTCGCTGATCGCCGGCACCTGTTGCAGAACAGCATGGTGAGGTGTCTGATCTGCTGTGGGGCGACGTCAAGGACTTCTTCGACCTGGATGAGATGGGGTCGCTGCCAGACGTGCGTGTCCCTGATGCCTCGGTGGCGGACTGGCAAGCGGTCCTCGATCTCATCAACGAGTGCGGCTGGAAGTGCCAGGGACTGGATGTGTTCTGCGGCTTCCTCCGGGCGATCGGACGACGGCTTCGGTTCGTAGAAGGTTCCGTCGCCGAACATCGCGAAGAGGACGTCGGCCCGGCGTCTGGCGAGGCAGAGCAGGGCTTGGGTGTGGTGCTTGCCCTGGGCGATCTTTCGGTCGTAGTAGGCCCGCGAGGCCGGATCTGCGAGGGCGGCGAACGCGGAGAGGAAGAAGGCTCGTTTGAGCTGCTTGTTGCCTCGCCGGGAGGGCTGTTCGCCGCGGATCGATGAGCCCGAACTCCGGGTCGCCGGGGTGAGACCCGCATAGGCGGCGAGGTGGCCGGCGGTCGGGAAGGTGCTGCCGTCGCCGCCTCGATGAGGATGCGGGCTCCGGTCCTGACGCCGACTCCCGGCATGGACGTCAGGACCTTGGAAAGAGGGTGGGGTTCCAGCAGTTCCTCGATCCGCCCGGCCAATAGCTTGCGCTGATCAAGGACAGCGGTGAGCGAGCTGGCCAGGCTCGGAACGATCAGAGCGGCCGCCTCGGTGCCCGGAACGGTGACGGTCTGCTCGTTCAGGGCAGTGAAGATCTCGTCAACCAGTCGCTCGGCCATCCGCGGTGCCTTCGGCCGTAACAGAGTGACCTATCTGCGCCTGCCCGCCTTGCGGATCTGGGCCGGTGACCCGACCGTTCCAGCAGCGTGAGGACGGCTGGGTGCTGCAGTCGGGGCCCCAGCACCCGTTCCAGTGAGGGGTGGATCTGGGTCAGTAGGCCGTGAAGTCGGTTGGCGACCCCGGTGGCCTCGCCTGCCAGGTCGCCGTCGAAGCCGACGGTCATCTCCAGCTCGGCGATCGTCTCATCCTTGCCGTCGATGGCCCGCAGGAGGTGCGGCATCGCGCGGGCGGCGTCGGCGGTGATGAAGGCGTCCCTCGCGTCCGTCTTGGCCTCGCCGGGATAGAGATCGGCGATCCGCCGCATCGTCAGCCCGGGCAGATAGGCGACCGGGCAGCCCATGTTCCGCGCGACGGTCAGCGGCAGAGCGCCGATCGAGGCCGGCTGGTCCACGACGACCAGCACCGTTCCGTGCTTGGTCTGCAGCTTCGCGAACAACTCGCGGAGCTTGGGTTCGGTGTTGGGCAGGCGCTTGTCGAACGCCTTCTTCCCGGCCGGGGTGACGGCGGTGGCGTGGTGTTCGCCCTTGCCGACGTCCAGGCCGAGGAAGACGCCGATGTCGCCGGTGTCGATCACGTGCAGGCCCCTCCGGCACGCTTTCGTCCGGCCTTGCCTGGGCATCGAGCTGCCACATTCACGTGACGGAGAGAGCCTCGAAGAAGGTAACGGGGTGGGTACGCGGGTGCGTGGACCGGCTGGCCTATTACGCCGTAATAGGTCTCCGAGGTCCACCGGCGTCCATAGTGGGCGGCCCATGATCTCGGCGCCGATGTCGCGTGCGTAGTCCCGCGTGGAGTAGTCGTCGAGGCTCCGGCTTCCCCCGGGGGGCGGTGCGCTTGGGCCAACTCGTCGGCGTCGGCCGGAGGTCGGGCTGCGGCTCTGCTGCCCGGGCGCGCGCCACTTCTGGGGAAGGACGGCTGCTTCTCGCCCGGCGCCGCTTGAGGGTACGTACGTCGGCAGGCATTCCCGATGTGGTGCCTAAGACGTCGTCAGCCGGGGACCGTCGGTGGTGACTTCCCCTATTGGGTGACGTGGCTGGGCCTGGTGGTGGGCTGATGGAGACATACGCGCGCCTGGTCGTGACCGTACCGGTCCGTCGTGGCTGACTTTCTGTGGTGCGGGAGCAGTGGGGGAGGGGGGCGTACGCGATGGGTGTCACTGCACCGGTCACGGGGTTGAGGGGAGTACGGGACCCCGTACGGCGCTGAGTTGTAAGAGGAGAGAGCGACGCCTCTGAAACACCTCTGACCTGCATAAACAGGGGTCATGACCCAGTCCGTGTGAACTGCCAGGCAGTTCCTGTGACAGCAGAGGCAGATCTGCGGAACCGGGTACTCAGTTCTGCGGATCGTGGCAGTCAGTTCTCCTGGACCGCCACCGCTGCGGGCAGAACTGCCAGGCGGTTCTGAGGGACTGCCAGGCAGTTCTCAGGAACTGCCACCACGTCCACAGGAACTGAGTACCGCTGTTTCACAGCAGCGGTAGATTGACGTCACGTACATTTCTCTCGAAGGCGCGGGCCGGCGTCGACGAGACGGCGCTGTGCTCTCCCACGCACGCGACACGGCCGACAGGCGGAGTTGATTGACTTCCTGCTCATGTACGTTAGGTTCATGAGGGCGGCTCAAATGGCCGCCCTCTAGGAACAGTGCGGCAATGACCCATGCACGGAGGGCCTGTTGGGAGCAGCACGCAGACTGGTCGACGCCGACACGGGCGAGCCAGTCCTCTTTGCGCCATACGCCTTCTCCGGCAGGCACACCCAGGTGGACAAAGCCAGGGTCGAAGCCATCACGGAGTCGAAGGCCTTCACCCCCAGCCAGAAGTTCCTGGTCCTCTGGTGGATCGGCGTCTCTCCGGAGGGGATGGAGCCGTTGCGGGCCACGGGGGCCGACATCGCCGCAAGGGTGGGCATGTCGACCGATGCCGTGGGGAAGATCAACAGGAAGCTGACCAAGCACCGGATCCTGGTCGTCCGTGGACGTATCGGAAATTACAACCTCTACCGCATCAGCCCTTACATCGCTTTCCACGGCACGGGCATGGAGCAGCGTGAAGCGGTGAAATCATGTAATCCGCCGGACATCCCGGGTTTCGACGAGAACACGCCAGCACGGTGGGAGGCAAAGTGACCAGCGACGACAGGCAGCAAAACCTCAAGCTGCTGGAGGCCACGGCCGGGATGACCGCCAACCAGCGCCTCGTCGTCATGCTCTACGCTCTGCACCCGACTGATCGTTCAGGCGCCGTTCTGGAGACCGCCGCCCAGTTGGCCAAGCTGGTCGGCATGGCGCCGCCCGTCTTCTCCAGGACGCGGAAGCAGGTCATCGAACTCGGGTGGCTCGAACAGACGGAGAAGATCGGCCACATCAAGTACTACCGGCTGACCCCGGGGCAACTGGGGGAGCGGGTCGTGGTTCCGTTCCGGCGGGCCACCTGAGATCTACGCTTTGCGGATCGCACCAGATGTACGTCACGTCAATGAGGTGCGATCCGCAGGACGCCTTTGACTGACGCCCAGGCAATCGTCCCGTGCCCCTGGCTTGCTGAGGCGGGTGTCAGTCGAGCTGATGCGATGGGCGGCCCGATACGGGTGAAGCGGGCAGTCCGCCTCATATCGCCACAGCCTTCGAACAGTTCGATTCTTCGCTCAGAACGATTCTCCCGTAACCGACCTCCGGAGCGCCGGAGAGGTTCTCGCGCTGAGGGCGGTCCACAGCGGCCCATAGCGGACCACAGCGGCCCGAGGAGTTCGGCTTCAGTTCGGCTTCCCGCTGCCGTAACGAGGCGCCCCGCCCAAGGTGGTTGCTTGGCGATGCCGTCCTACAGCCAGCCTTGCCGGGCCGCCTGCCAGGCGAGCTGCATGCGGGTTCCGGCTCCGGCGCGTTCCATCAGGTGCTGGATGCGGCGTTGGACGGTTCTGCGGCTGAGGCCCAGCTGTGAGGCGATCGCCTTGTCGGCCACCCCCGCGACCAGCAGGGACAGCAGCTTGCTGTCGGCCGGTGACAGCGACCGATGCGGGCCGGTGTCGTCCGTGGCCAGGTCACCCGTCTCGGAGAAGTGCAGCGGGACGGCGTTCTCCCAGTAGCTCTCGAACAGGGCGACCAGGGCGCCCAGCAGGTTGCTGTCCCTGACCAGCGCGGTGGTTGGCTGGTCGGGACCGCCGTGGGGGCCGCCGGGCACCAGCGGGAAGACGGCGACGGACCGGTCGGCGATCGCGAGGCGGAGCGGCAGCCAGGGGACGGCGCGGGCGGTCTCCCCGGCCCGCAGGCCCGCCATGACGTTGTCCACGGCCCCCTCGTCGTCGAAGAAGGCCTTCTCGTACAGCACGCGGTAGCGGACACCCCGGGCGAGGGCCTCGTACTCCTCCGTGTTGGTGCCGGAGGGCATCGCCACGTACTGGGCCCGGCAGAACCAGAGCATCTCCTGACGGGCGTTGGCCTGGATCTGTCTCAGCCGCTGGCGCAGGGCCTCCGCCCCGGTGATGACTTCCAGCAACTGCCCGGCGTCATGGCGGCGTACGGTCTCGCGGTGCGCCTCCAGCAGCCGGCCCGCCTCCGCCCGCGCCGCGTCCAGCGCGTCGGCGGTGTGCTTGACGCGGGGGAGGAGCGCCACGTCCGGGGGCACCGCCAGGTACATCCGAGGTGTGCCGTCGGTGTGGCTGGCCAGCCCTTGGAGCACCAGGGATTCCAGCACACGTGTGCTGTCGTCCTCGCTCACATGTGTGCGCCGGGCGACGGCGTCGGCGGTCGCTCCGCCCGTGGTCACGAGCAGGCGGTAGACGGTCTCCTGCTCATACGGGACTCCCAAGGCTTCCAGCATCCCGAAGGCCCCCTCGCTCGTCGTGGCGTGGACAGTCCGAGGACTGTACTCCAGGGCCCGGTGACGGCAGTGAGGGGGCGAAAGATACGTATGTACCTCTCGCCCCCTGATCCATGCGGTTCAGCGGCACTCGGCCCAGGCGCGGGTGACCGTCTGCCGGACGCTGTCGCCCCCCGAGTCCCGGGCGGTGACGCGCAGCGTCACCAAGGCGGTGCGGCTTCGGTGGTGCGGGCGTTCCACCGTGGCCCGGAACGTGTCACGGCCCCGGTCGCGGACGGCTGTCGCACGCCAGGTGCGGCCGTCGTCGTAGGAGATCTCCACCCGCACCCTCGTACCGCTGGGGCCGGGCGCGCCGTCCTGGGCGCGGACGGTGACGTCCACGGCGTACGACCCGGCCCGGGTGACGGTGTTGTGTGCGTCGGCCGGTACGGCGTAGTCGAGTTGCAGCAGGGGAAGCGGCGTGGCCTTGTCGGTGGTGTCGGATCGGAAGGACCAGGACGTGCTGGTCGCGGTCGCGTAGTCCCAGTCGGGGGAGGTACGCGAAGTGGTCAGCTCCAGGCGGTAGTCGGCGGGTCCGGCCGGCACACCCACGTCCCTCCAGGCGGTTTCGAGGTCGGTGAGCTTCGTCCCGTCGCGGTGGAGGGCCGCGGTCACCGTGTCCTTCGTGGCCTGCGCGCGGCCGGTGCCGATGCCGCCGCCGTCGTCGGTCTGGAAGCGGGACCAGTGGCCGGACTGCGAGTCCGTGAACTCGGGTATGCGCAGGCGCAGCATGTCACCCTGCCGCACGGTCGGCTCGGTGGCGCCGGCGGGGATCGACGGCCGGACGACGGCGCCCTGCCATGTCTCCGACGTCCGCGCACCGGGCCGGTAGGTCCGGGGGGCGTCACGCATGCCGAGCGCCAGCGGCAGGTCGGGGTCGTAGGTGGTGGTGTGGTGGACGAGGTGCTGCCAGACCGTGTCACCGGCGCTGACGTACTCGGTGCGGGTGAAGCCGGCGGGCACGTAGCGGTTGTACTGGAGCCATGCCGTCTCCTGGTACGGGCGCCGGGCGAAGCGCTGCTCGGCGGCCCAGCCACCGCCGCCGTTGTCCGCGTACGTTGTGTGCACCACGGCGCTGTCGCGGGCGGAGACGGTGTATGTGACGTGCTGCGGGATCTGTTGCCTGGCCACCTGCATGACGTCGTAGAGGTAGGGGCTGCGGGCCGTGCCGCGGAAGGTCACCTCGGTGGTGCGGCGGTGGATCCGCTGCAGGATGTCGGCACCGGTGGTGGCCCCGACGCGGACGACCGGCAGGGGTGAGCGTTCGCCGTCCGGGGTCCAGCGGGTCCAGGGGCTGTCGTCGAAGTGGACCAGGAGGATGCCCCTGGCGCCCGCCGCCGCGGCGTGTTCGAGGGCCGGTTGCAGGCCGGTGCCCTGCGTGTCGGTGAGCACGGCGAGGCGGCCGCGGACGCCGGTGAACGCAGGGGCGGCGGCGTCGCCCGCGTCGACCGCGCGCAGGGTGGTCCCGTGGTCGCCGAAGAGGGGTGAGGCCGGCATGTAGTAGGCGTCGAGCGTGCCGGGCCGGCCCGTGGCCCGCGCCTGCAGCAGCGGTGCGACGAGCTGCCAGCGGGAGGCGAACTCGAAGGTGCCCGTCCGCACCGGGGGAGTGGGGCTGACGTAGAGGCGCTTGGCGATGTCGAAGAACATCGTGCCCTGCACCAGGGCCTGGCCGCCGATCTCGCGGTAGGTCTGGTAGCTGAGCACGCCCCGCTGTTCGGCGGGTTCGGGTGTGCGGATCTGTACCGGCACGGTTCTGCGGGCGTCCACGGTGACCGTCGTGTCCTTGGTGACCGGCACCTCCGGCAGGACGACCTCGCGCAGTTCCTGGCCGTCCCGTGCGGTGCTGAGGAAGGTGTGGCTCACCTGGTAGGTGCCCTCCTCCACCTCGGCGGCGCCGTTCGCGGGGTCCGTGTAGCCGACGAATCCGCCGGGGCCCCAGATGAGCGGCTGCGCGGGGACGCGGTCGCCGTTCTCGTCGTACGTCCGCACGGTCAACCGGTGCAGCGGGCCGTGCACGATCAGGCTCAGCGTGGTGTGTACGGAGGGGGTGGCACCGCCTTCCGGGGTGCCGGTGACATAGCCGTAGTAGGTGCCCTGCCCGGCATCGGCCGGATCCACGGTGAGGGGGACGGTGACACTCGCGTGTGCGGGGAGGCGTAGGGAGGAGTGCGCGAGGCGGACGGCGTCGGCCGGGGCCGGGTGGCCGGCGGCGTCGGTGAGGTGGGGCCGCAGGGCCAGGGCGACGGACTCGCCGGAGGTGTTGGTGTAGGTCAGGTCGAAGGTGCGCGCCTGGTCAGCGGGGTGGAAGGGGCGGGGGGGTGACGCTGCCCGTCGCGGTGATCGTGCCGAGGGCCGGGGGGGGGGGGGGGGGGGGGGGGGGGGGGGGGGGGGGTGGGGGTGTGGGGGGGGGGGGGTGGGGGGGGGGGGGGGGGGGGGGGGGGCCCT
>NZ_JBVIIT010000016.1:94635-224711 GCF_055569615.1 Streptomyces sp. NPDC031379
ATCGTCGTCGCTTCGCTGGGGTGGGAGGCTGGTGGTGGTCCCCCACCTCCCCCCCCCCCCCCCCCTCCCACCCCCCCCCCCCCCCCCCCCCCCCCCCCCGCCGCCCTGTTCGGTGACCTTCTGGCCAGGGATCGTGCGGGCGGTGCTGACGAGGGCGTCCTTGATCCGGCTGCCGGTCCAGTCGGGGTGGCGCTGTGCGACGAGTGCCGCGGCGCCCGCCACATGGGGGGTGGCCATGGAGGTTCCGGAGAAGCCGACGTAGTACTGGTCCACCACGTCGCCCTGTGTGGTGCCCGAGGCGCGGGCGGCCACGATGCCGACGCCGGGAGCGGTCACGTCCGGCTTCACGGCGCCGTCGCCGAGCCGGGGGCCCCGGCTGGAGAATCCGGCCGTCACGTCGGCGCGGTCCACCGCGCCCACCGTCAGCGCCGAGTCGGCCGCGCCGGGTGAACCGATGGTGGAGTTCCCCTGCGCGCCGCTGTTGCCGGCGGCGACGACGAACAACGTGGGGCTGGTGCGCGAGAGTTCGTCGACGGCCTGGCTCATCGCGTCGGTGCCGTCGCTCGGGACGTCCGAGCCGAGGCTCATGTTGACGACCTTGGCGCCCTGGGCCACGGCCCATTCCATTCCGGCGATGATCTGGGACGCGGAGCCGCTGCCGTCGTCGCCGAGCACCTTGCCGACCAGCAGATCCGCCCCCGGGGCCACGCCCTTGCGGGCGCCGCCGGAGGCCGCGCCGCTGCCGCCGACGATGGACGCGACGTGGGTGCCGTGCCCGAAGGTGTCTCCGGCGGTCGGACTGTCCGAGAAGTTCGCCGTCCTGGCGATCCGTCCGGTCAGGTCCGGATGCGTCTGGTCCACGCCTGTGTCGAGGACGGCGACCTTGACTCCCTCGCCGTGATCGCCCTGCTGCCACACGGCCGGGGCGCCGATCTGGGCGGTGCTGCGGTCGAGGTCGGCGCTGACCCGGGCGTCGAGCCACACACGGGGCACCTCGGAGTCCGTGGAAGACCTCGACTCGGCCTTCCGGGGCCGCAGTTCGGTCCACAGACGGCTCAGATCGCCCTTGTCGACGCGCAGGGCCTCGGCGTCGATGCTGGTCAGTTCCCGGGCGGGAGCGCCCTGTTCAGCGAGCGCGGTGATGCGACGCGCTCTCGAGGCCGCCGCCCTGCCGGATGTGCCCACGATCAGGGGCAGCGTTGCGGTGTGGGCGTCGTCGTACCTCTGCGAGACGAGAGCGGTGACGTCGAACAGCGCCCGGTCCAGGCGGCCGTGGGTCACGAGGGGGGCGGCATCGGCGGGCAGGACCGTGAGGTGCCCGTCCTGTTCGAAGGTGTGGAAGACGACGTCGGCGCGTCCGGGGCCGGGGTGTACGGCGGCCGTCTGCCGCCCGTCCGGGCCCCTCGCCACGCTCACGCTGTCGCCCGTGATCAGGCGGACGGTCGCCCGCTCGCCCGCGTTCCCGGGCGCCGCCGGGGCGAGCGACGGGCCCGGGGGATCCGCGAGCGAGGGGGTGGCCGCCGCGGCGGCCAGTGCGAGACCTGCTGTGAAGGTCGCCAACAAACGGACGTGTCTCATCGGAACCATGCCTCCCCCGGCGTGCTGCGTGCCGTTCATCTGCGCGACAGAATCCGACGGCCGTGAGGCACGTGTCACTCGATCCCCGTGGCACAGCTGGGACATGTCGCAACAGCGACAGAGGGCATGGGCAACCCGTGGCGGGTCCGGCCATCGGAAGACAGGTCACCGGAAGGCCACCGAAAGACATCAGTCACCGCCTTGACTGGTGACGCATACGACTGCCATGATTACGTCACCACCCCAACCGGTGACACGGCGAGTGTCCTGGTCAGGAGGTGACGACAACCTTTCGATGCAGATGGGGAGCACCAGTCATGGCAGTCAGCTACACCGCCGTTGTCGACGTCGACGGAGAGGGCCGGAACGGCGGTCACGTCCGCTCCGCCGATGGTCTGCTCGAGACCGGCCTCGCCCTCCCCAAGGAACTCGGCGGTGCCGGCACCGCGACCAACCCCGAGCAGCTCCTGGCCGCCGGCTGGGCCGCCTGCTTCCTCGGCGCCCTCCGTCGCGCCGCCACCCTCCGCAAGGTCCGGCTGACGAGCACCACCATCACCGCCGAGATCACGCTCACCCACGGCGACGACGGAGAGTTCACCCTCTCCGCGGTCCTCAGCCCCGTGCTCGGCGGCGTGGACCAGGCAACCGCCGAGGAACTCGCGCACGCCGCCCACCAGATCTGCCCGTACTCCAAGGCCACGCGCGACAACATCCCCGTCACCATCAACGCCGCCGCCGCCTGACCCCCTGACCCCCTGACCGCGGGTCCCGTGCCCCCTCGACGCCCCCCCGCACGGGACCCGCCCCCCCGGGCCACATCCGCACCGCCTACCGAACAGCGAGGGCACGACATGGCCTCCACGACGCACACACTTCTACGGACGGTCACACACCGTCGTCCCGCCCCCGACCGAGTCCTTGCCGTCTCCGGCGAGCAGCCGGTCCGACGCCCGGGAAGCTCCACGGAGCGGGCATGGCCCGACGACACACAGGTGTGGAACTGGGCGGAGAGCGTGGTGCTGTCCGGATACGGCCCGGCAGCCTCCAGCTTCCTGTGACGGCCGGCGGGAGCGCCCGCGCGAGAGGTCACGACAATGGCCCTCGAGGACCGGCGACCGCGCTACGACGTGAACGTCAGTGGCGCCCGGCGGGACGCGGGAGGGCTCCCCCGACGGCGGTGGCCATCGCGCTCTCACCCGCGGCGTTGGGGTGCACCGGCGCCGCCGGCGTCTCGGGGGCGAAGGTCTCGATCCACCGCTCGCCGGTCGGTTTGCAGAGGTCGTGTCCGACGGTGGGCGTGTACGTGTTCACATACCGCGCCCCGCTGCGCCGCGCCTGGCGGGCCAGCATCGCGTTGAGCGCCTTCTCCTCGTCACGGAGCCAGGCGAAGTCCCCCGCGGCCAGCGGCACGCTCTTGCTGGTGCAGCCGACACCGTCCTCGGGGAAGAGGTCGGGGTAGCCGACCACGACGACCCGGGCGTGCGGCGCGCGGTGATGGATGCCGCGCAGCACCTGCGCGGCCTTCGGCGCGGTCCGGGCGATCGCGTCCGAGATCTCGTCCGCGCCGGTGCCCGTGTAACGGGTCCGGCACGGGCTACCCGCCGGGTCGGTGCCCATCAGCTGGACGCAGGTGCCCAGCACGGTCGAGAAGCCGATGTCGTTGCCACCGATGGTGACGGTGACCAGGTCCGTTCCTCGGCCCAGGGCGTCGAACTGGGCCGGAACGCCGTCGGCTTGCGGGGCCGTCAGGTCGGCGGTGGTGGCCCCCGAACAGGTGACGTCCGTCAGCATCGCGCCGCGCGCTCGCGCCACCAGCGAGGGGTAGTTCCGGTCGGAGCGCCGGCAGGTCGCGTCGACCTGGGTGGGCACGAGCGGCGCGGAGGCGTAGGAGTCGCCGAGAGCGACGTAATCCGCCTTGTGCCGGCCTTCCGTGGCCGTGCTCGTCGCGGCCGTACCGGCCGGGGCGAGGGCCGCCCCGGCGCAGAGCAGCGCGGCACCCACCGCGAGAGCACGTCCCGCGCGGGAGGTGGGAAACAGTCTCCTCAAGATCTGTCCTTTCGTGTTCGGCCGAGTGACGGCCGGCGTCCGGACACGGGCCGGCGACACATCTGTGTGAGGCCGACGCGTCCAACACTCACACGTATTCGAAGGCCGTCAGGTGCGCGGACGGCGGTCACGAATTGATCACCGATGGCGGGCCGGGGCAGCGGGACATGTCCCGGCCGGTGAGCCGGACGGCCCGAGGCACGTCACGGCCGGCGAACCGGACGGCTTAAGGCCTCGGGTCGCGGCCCGGCCAGGACGCACCGTCAGGTGACTGATGCGGGACCTGCCGGCCGCGGACGACAGTGAAGGCGGACCGGGCGACCGCCGGCACGGAGGCACGTGTCCGGCCCGTCCGCCCTCATGGAGGCACCGCCGACGGCTCGCTCCAGGGCGGCGCACACATCACCGCCCACACACCGCCCACAGACCCACCACCACATCCGAACCGAAAGCGAGATCACAGCCATGGACATGAAGCTCGAAGTCGTCATACTTCCCGTCTCCGACGTGGACCGCGCCAAGGGCTTCTACGTGGAGCGGCTGGGCTGGCGTCTCGACGCCGACTTCCCGATCAACGACGGCTACCGGATCGTGCAGGTGACGCCGCCCGGCTCCGAGTGCTCGATCATCTTCGGGCAGGGCCTCACCGAGCAGCCGGCGGGCACGCTGCACGGCCTCCAGCTGACCGTCACCGACATCGTCAAGGCCCAGGAGGAGCTGACCGGTCGCGGTGTGGAGGTCTCCGGCCCGTTCCGCGACGAGACCGGCGCCTTCCACCACGCCGGTGACTCCCACCGGGTTCCGGGCCCGCACCCGGAGCGAGCCAGCTACGGCACCTTCGCCGCCTTCAAGGACCCCGACGGCAACGAGTGGTTCCTCCAGGAGGTCACCCAGCGCGCGCCCGGCCGCTGAGACCCGGTCCCGGCGCGGCCGACCTCCCCACCGCGCCGGGACCGCCCCCTCCCCGGGACCCCACCACACCCATCCGACCGGCACGCATCCACCGGAGGACACATGCCGACCGAGAACATCCGGACCTACGACGTCATCGTGATCGGCGCGGGCCCGGTCGGCGAGAACGTCGCGGACCGCACCACCGCGGCGGGCCTGAGCACCGTGATCGTCGAGAGCGAACTGGCCGGTGGTGAGTGCTCGTACTGGGCCTGCGAACCCAGCAAGGCACTGCTGCGCCCCGCCCTGCTCCGCGCGGACGCCGTGCACGTTCCGGGGCTCGACCCCGCCGTGAAGAACCCGCTGGACACCGAGGCCGTCCTGGCGCACCGCGATCGCATGTCCGCCGACTGGAAGGACGACGGCCAGGTCGAATGGATCAAGTCGGCCGGCATCGACCTGCTGCGCGGCCACGGACGCCTGGAAGGGGTTCGTGAGGTGTCGGTGGAGACACCCGACGGCGACCGCGTCCACCTGCGGGCCCGGCACGCGGTCGCCGTGTGCACCGGCAGCCGCGCGGCCCTGCCCGACCTGCCCGGGATCGAGACCCTGCGGCCCTGGACCAGCCGGGAGGCGACCAGCGCCCAGCGGCCGCCGCGGCACCTCGTGATCGTGGGCGCCGGTGTGGTGGGTGTCGAGATGGCCACCGCCTGGCAGGCCCTGGGCAGCCGGGTGACCCTGCTCGCCCGCGAGGACGGGTTGCTTCCGCGCATGGAGCCCTTCGCGGGCGAACTGGTCACCGAGCGTCTGCGGGAGGCCGGCGCGGACGTACGGTTCGAGGTCTCGGTCGTCGCCGCTCGGCGGGTGCGCGACGGCGAGGTCCGGATCACTTTGTCGGACGGCGATGAACTCACCGCCGACGAGGTCCTCTTCGCCACCGGCCGCGCTCCGCGCTCCGCGGACATCGGGCTCGCCGCCGTGGGGCTCACCCCTGGCGACTGGCTCACCACCGACGACAGCCTGACCGTCATCGCCGTCCCCGGGAACTGGCTGTACGCCGTGGGCGACGTCAACCGCCGGGCGCTCTTCACCCATCAGGGCAAGTACCAGGCCCGCATCGCCGGAGCCGTGATCGCCGCCCGGGCCCGGCGCGAGGAACTCGACACCGGCCGCTGGGCCCCGCACAGCAGCACGGCGGACGCCGAGGCCGTCCCCGGCGTCGTCTTCACCGACCCCGAGGTCGCCTCCGTGGGCCTGACGGTGCGTCAGGCCCAGCGGGCCGGCCGTGCCGTCGACGTCGTGGACCGCGAGATCGGCCACCTCGCGGGTGCCCTCCAGTACCGCCCCGACTACCGGGGCAGGGCCCGGATCCTCATCGACCGGGACCGCCGGGTCGTCGTCGGCGCCACCTTCGCCGGACCGGGCGTCGCCGAGCTGCTGTACTCGGCCACCGTCGCCATCACCGCGGAGGTGCCCGTGGAGCGCCTGTGGCATGCCGTACCCGCATTCCCCACCATCAGCGAGGTGTGGCTGCGCCTGCTGGAGGAGTGGAGGGACTCATGACCACCGCACGGGACCTCGCGCTCGTCGCCCTGGGGCTGCCGCCCGACCAGCCCGTGGAGCAGGGTGACCTGTCCCTCGCGCTTGCGGGGGCCGAGGCGATCGATCTGCTGGAGAGCGGGGCGCTGACCCTGGACGGCGACCGCATGGTCCCCGGCGCGCGGGTGGCGACGGGTGACCGTCTGCTGGACCAGGCGGTCGCCTCGGTCACCCGGCAGGGGCCGGACGAGACGGTAGAGGACTGGCTGTGGCGCCGCGGACGCGAACTCGCCTCGACCTATGCCGACGACCTGGAGCGGGCCGGGCTCCTGGCCCACCCCCGGCACCATGGCTTCCTCCTGCGGTCCGGGCGGACCGTGCCCGCGGACTCGCCGGAGCGCGCCCGTGCCGAGGAACGCCGGGGGTCCGGTGAGCCGGTCCTCGGCGCACTGATGGCAGCCGCGGGAATCGGGGCCGACCTGTCGCAAGCCCTCGAGAGCCCCACCGGGGACGCGGTCACGACGGTGCTCGCCGCCGTAGGCGACGCGGTGACGCGGCTGGAGGCGCTGCGGCTGCGGCGGGACATCGAGAACGCCGCGTTCGACAACATGTGGCGGGGGTAGGGGGCTTCGTCCGGATCAGCCCGGGTCCCCCAGGGCCGGCCGGTGCCCGGGTCGTCAGAGGCGGGGTCGCCACACATGTGAGCGAACGGAGCGGACGTCGCCGCCGCGTTGACGCAAGGGCACCTGCTGTCGGCACGGACCGCGCACGGCACTCCGCCGGTTGATCGACCGCCGGCTTGCCGGACGCGGGTGACAGCCCGGGTGAACCTTTCGGCCCCGCCCGTTCGTGGACATAGGGAGAACGGAGGAGACCCGGGGCGGCGCGCGCCCGCCGGCGTCGTCGTGAGGAGAAGGTGCGCTTGTGAAGTCGGTGTCGGGCTCCCCGGCCGGACCCGCGGGGTCCGGCCCCGCGGCGCCGGATGCACTGCTGCGCGGCGCCCGTCCTGCCGCACCGCCCGAAGGTGCCTCACCCGTCCCGCGTGGCGGACCCCGCCGCACCGGGCACCTACCGGTGTCCGGCGGTGGGACCATGGCCAGCGGGACGAGTGGACGAGTGTCAGCCGGCGTCGGCCGCCGCGGCCGAGCCGGGCTTCACGAGGGTGTACATGACGGAACGCTGCTGCTTGTGGCGCCGGATGCGGCCCTTGGCGACCAGCGCCTCCAGGGTGTTGCGCACCACCTGCGGCGTGGGGTCGCGGTCCGGGTGCTTCTCCATCAGCTCGTCCCGCAGCTCCTTCGCCAGGCGCGGCTCGTTGTGGTGGGCGAGCAGATCCGCCAGCAGGTCACCGAGCAGAGGGCCACGCGACTTCCCCTTCGCGCCGCCCTTCGCCGTCCTGCCCTTCGGAGCGGTCCTGACCGACGCCGAACGCCGCGAAGCAGCTCCGGAGGCAGGTTTCGCCTTCGCGATGACGGGCTCGTCCTGCATCTGCTCGGGCAGACGTGACGCGTCCGCGAAGCCCTCGTACCGCTCGGCGAGGTTCAGGATGTCCGCCAGGAGGGCCTCCTCCTGCTTCAACACCCTGATCCTCTCCTCCAGCTCCTGCTGTCGCCGGCGGTTCTCCTCCAGGTCCGACGCGGCTTGTTCCACGTACCGCGACCGGAGCGTGGCGGCTGATTGGCTGGTCACAACCGTTCACTCCCTCGATATGGATGACGTTGCGCATGGTACCCACGCCGAGGGCACCGTGCAGATAAGTGTCGACGCCAGACGGTCCATCGGGCATGTTCACTCTTCACGATAGGCGCCGATGCGCCCGCGCATGTAGCAAGTACAGGCTTTTTGCCGCGGCTGCCGGCGCGTGACGACCACCCGCACGACGTTCCCTGCGAACAGACTGCCCGGTGCATGTGTCCTCGAACCGCCCGTGACGACGGGGGCAGCCGGGTGTCACCTCGTCGCACGTTCGCGGGCGGTCAGGGCCGCCTCCTTGGCCGAACCGCGGTGCACGGGACCGTGGCCGGGCAGGACGGTGTCGGCGTCGATCCCCTCGAACGCCGCCAGGGAGTCGAGGGCCCGGGCGCGCTCGGTGTGGAACATGTCGGGCAGCAGTTGCGGCCCACTGATCCGCGATGTGGGGTGCGCGGTCACCAGGGCGTCACCGCTGATCAGGATGCCGCTGTCGGGCAGGTGATAGGCGCAGTGTCCGTCGGTGTGCCCGGGTGTGTGCACGGGAGTGGGGGCACCGGGCAGGTCCAGGGTTCCCGGCGTGGGGAAGGCCCGCGGCTCGCGGACCGGAACATGGGCGGTTCCGCCGGAGCGCAGGGCGTGCACGGCCCACGGAAGCACGCCGGGCCGCCATGCCTGGGCGAGCACCTGTCCGACGGAGACCTGGTCGAGGAAGTCCCTGCGGGCGTGCGGCACCTCGTCCCGGTGCATGAGGACGGGTACGTCGTGAGGCCAGAACGGCGTCGCGGTCGCCGGGATAGCCGGTGTCGATCAGGGTGCAGCTGTCGCCGTCCGTGACGATCACCCAGTTGGTGTTGCTGCCGGACACCGCGTAGACATTGCTCTCGACGCGGACGATGTCGTCGTCGCGCAGAACTCTCGGCATGGCCGATCCGATCCTCTCCTCGGGGCGGACCCCGCGGGGCCCCTGGCGTCGTACGAGGGACCCTTCGTCAACCGTGCCGGCGGACGGCGTCGTCGTGACACCGCCCGCCGTGGGTCCCGGACGTGTCAGCGACCGTTGCCGGGGAGGTCGGCCGGGGTGGCTCCGGGCGGGCCCAGGATGATGTCACCGAACTCCTCGGTGACGGCCTGGAACAGACCCATGTCCCACTCCGTCTCGGTGGTGGCCAGGTGCGCGGGCGTGCCGGTGCGGCTGATGAGTTCCGCGAACCGGGCGGGAGAGGTGATGGCGAGGGTGCGTGCGCCGTCGTCGCCCGCCTTGATGGTGTGCGGTGTGTTCATCTTGATGGCGTAGAAGTCCCCGGAGCGCAGGGTGAAGGTGTCCGGTCCCGCCCAGACCGTCAGGGAGCCGGAGACGACCCAGATGCGCTCCTCGTAGCCGGTGTGCAGGTGCAGCGGGGTGCCGGCGCCCGGGGGCAGGGTGACGTCGGACACGTCGTGGCGGCCCTCGGTCTCGTCCGCCGAGGTGAGGACGGACAGGCGCAGGTGCTGGCCGAGGACGAACCGGCGGTCCTGGGCAACCGGCGGCGGAGAGGGGAAGTCGGTCATACGTGTGACTCCTGGGAACGCGAGGAGGGAGGATCGGGAAGGGGACAGGCAGGGAGGGAAGGGACGCGACGCGCGGCGGGAAGCCGGCGGTAGCCCTTCCCTTTCGTCGGAAACCCCGGGGCGCAGGATAGCAGCGTATGCACATGTTGGTCTGGGTATGTGTCATATGTTCGCTCTCGGGCACACACGACCGTCCGCGGGCGGGGCGGGTCGTCAGGAGTCGCACACGGCATCGCACACGGCGTCCCCCAACGCCATGACGGCGTCGCGCAGCTCCGCCGGCAGGGGAGTGTGCGGGGATACGGGCCGGGCACCGGGGCGGCCCCACAACGGCCCCTGCGGCCGCGCCCGCGTCGTGTCCGGGGCTGTCGCGGCCTCCTGCGTGCCGGACCCCCACGCGCCCACCGTGCCTTGGGCCCTGACCCGTGCCGAGTCGCGGACCGGGGAGGGGCCGGCCGCCACCACCCGGGCCACCTGGACCAGGCGGCGCCAGCACACGGACGGTGCCTCGCGGATCGCCTCGGGCAGGAGCGGTTCGTCCTCGCTCACGCCTTCCACGGCCGCCGGCAGACGGAAGTTCGCGGCGATCAGCACGGCGGTGACGCGGGCCGCGACCTCGGCGCGGGCCGTCGTCAGAGCCTCCATGACGCTGTCGCTCAGCTGCGGGGCGGCCATCTCGCGAAACTGTCCGCCGACGAAACGGATCCCCGCCGGGCGGCCGTCGGCACCCACGGTGACCTCCACCGCGCCGTCCTTGGAGGGCGCCGTCACCGACAGCGCCCGCATCTGCTCCCGGGCCCTGTTCAGCACACCGTACTGCTCGGCGAAGTCAGCAAGGACCTTCTCCAGACGGCTCCCCGGTGGCCTGTCCATCGTCCTCCTCTCAGACACATGATGGACACGAGACGACGGCGCACTTGGTTCACATGCCGGGGAAGCGGAAACGTCGTTCACCGGTCCGCGGCCAGTGCAGGAGGGCATCTCCGGCACAGGTGCGCCAGGTATGTTCACGTCGGACGGCGCCGGTGCACGCGAGAGGTTTGTCGCGCCGGGCCGCGGCCCCCGTCTTGGAGGACACTTGTTCAGCATCACCGTACGTGATCACATGATGGTCGCCCACAGCTTCCGGGGCGAGGTCTTCGGGCCCGCCCAGCGGCTGCACGGCGCGACGTTCGTCGTGGACGCGACGTTCCGGCGCCCCGACCTGGACGACGACAACATCGTCGTCGACATCGGTCTCGCCACCACGGAACTCGGCAAGGTGGTCGGCGCGCTCAACTACCGCAACCTCGACGACGAGGAGCAGTTCCACCAGATCAACACCTCGACGGAGTACCTGGCCAAGGTGATCGCCGACCGCCTGGTCGAGCGGATCCACGCGGGGGCGCTGGGGGAGGGCGCCCGGGGGATCCGCGAGGTGGCCGTGACGCTGCACGAGTCGCACATCGCGTGGGCCGCCTACGAGCGGCGCGTGTGACCGACGCGTGTGGAGGCGCGTGTGACCGACGCGCGAAGGCCCGCGCCGCCGAGTGGACCGGCGGCGCGGGCTCGAGGGTGCTCAGCCGCGCACCATGACCGGGGGAGTGTTGTACCCCTCGACCCGCAGCTTCGGCCGGCCGGAGGCCAGGGCGGCGGCCGGCCAGGACAGCGTGATCGTGCGCGTCTCACCGGGCAGCAGCCACAGGTAGTTGTCGTCGTAGAGCGTGGGGAGCACCCGGCCGCCGTCCTCGGCGTCCAGCAGGGAGAGCCGGACCATGGCGGCGACCATGGACCCCCGGTTGCGGACGGTGGCGGTCGCCTCACGGCGGTCCCCTGCGCGCGACACCTGCGAGAGGGAGGCCGACAGCCTGGCCTGCTGGACCTGGTCGAGGGCCCGCAGGGCCTCGGGGGTGCGGCACCGCCAGTAGGTGTTGCGGGACAGCACCTGCCCCCGGTCGTCCGTGAGCGTCAGCCGTAGCAGGTGCAGGTCCGGCAGATGGTCCGCGGGCGCCGCGGTGAACGCCACCGCGGAGTCGGCGGGGTCCACGTCGACGCGGGCCTGCTCGGTGGCTGCGATCCGGCGGCCGGACAGGTCGTACGTCTCGGCGGTGACCGTCGCGCGCTTGAGCGCCCCGCGGGTGTGGTTGACCGCGATGACCTGCCACTTCACCGGGTCGGCCTGGACGTGCAGGGGCTCACACGCGCTGCGGCAGCCGAAGTAGGCGCCGTTGACGTCGAAGTCGTAGTCGTAGGTCTGCCAGACGGTGCTGTGCCAGGCCGGGTGGGACATCCACAGCATCAACCCGCTGGCGTTGTCCCACAGGTTGGCGTTCCAGGCCTCGAACATGGCGCGGAAGTTCTCGTAGTTGACGAACTGCGCCTTGCGTGTGAAGTCGTCCAGATCGCGGGCCGTGCCGAGGCGGGTCTCGACGGCGGCCTTGTAGTTCTGCGGAGCCTGGTTCCCGCGCTCGCTCCAGTCATGGTGGTACCAGGCGCCGCCGATCGGCCACTCCGGTCCGTCGCCGCCCAGCATGGCGCGGGTGCTCGCGGCGGTGGAGACGACGGGCATGCCGATCTCGGTGTGGAAACCGAAGTCCTTGCTGCCGTACGTCGACGGGTCGAAGTACCGCTCCGGCTCGACCCATCCGTAGGGGCCGCCGCCCGTGACGACGCCCCCGGCCGAGTTGTTCTGGTAGAGGATCCCCGGTGCCCGGCTCTCCACCGCCGCGCGCATGCCCTGGTCGACCGCGGCGGGCGGGTTGCCCTCGTTGGCACCGCACCACACCGCCACGCTCGGGTGGATGCGGTAGCGCAGCACGGTGTCGCGGGCCACGGAGAGGAACGCCTCGTGGTCCGGCGGGTCCATGCTCCAGGCGTTGGGGAAGTCGTTCCACACCAGGATGCCGTGCGCGTCGCAGGCGGCGTAGAACTCCTCGCGGTTGCTGCTGCCGACCCAGTTGCGGATCATCGTGAAGTTCATGGCGCGGTGCATCCGCACCGCCGCGTCCATCCGCTCGGCGGGCATACGGCGCAGCAGTTCGTCCCAGCCCCAGTTGCCGCCGCGCACCAGCACCCGGACGCCGTTGACGCTGATCTTCAGCGGGTCGGGGGTGTTGGAGACGGTCGTGACGTCGCTCCAGGCGGAGCCGTCGTCGGAGACCTGGATGGTGTACGTCTTCGGGTAGGCCTGCTCCCACACGACGGCCACGCGGTCGAAGCGCCGGGCGGAGCCGAGGTCGACCTGGATCCACTGCCGGTCCTCGTAGGCGGAGGACCAGCGGGTGCCGGGGTTGCCGTCGGTGGCGTGGCCGGCCGGGTGGCCGTCCTCCTCGGTGGAGGCCGTGGCCCGTTGGTGCAGGGCCAGGTCGGTACCCGGCCTGGAGCTGTCGACGACCGCCAGGGACCACAGGGAGTTGCCCCAGCTGGTGTTGCGGATGCCGCAGGACAGGCGGACGTAACGGGCGGTGCGGGCCTCGAAGTCGGTCACCCGCAGGCTGGCGTCGCCGCTGTTGAAGGGCAGCGGGACGGCCGTGTTGTCCACGGACGCGGCGTCCGTCCACTGCTCGCCGTCCTCGGAGACCTGCACCACGAAGGTCTGCGCGTAAGCCTGTTCCCACACCAGGTCGACCCGGTCGAAGGACTGCACGGAGCCGAGGTCGACGCGGATCCACTGGTCGTCGAGGAAGGCGGAGGACCAGCGGGTGCCCGGATCGCCGTCGGTGACGTTGGCAGGCCCGTGGCCGTCCTCGTCGGAGCTGGAGGCCGCGGCCGGGGCGTGCAGGGCGAGGTCGACGCCGGGCCGGGCGCTGTCGAGGACGGACAGCGTCCACAGCGAACTGCCCCAGCCGGTGGCCCGGGTCAGACAGCGGACGCGGACGTGCCGGGCGCGCCGGGCACCGAGCTGGACGGTCTGGGTACAGGCGTCGGAGGAGGGCGTGAACTTCAGCGGGGTGTCGTACGCGTAGCCGAACTGCCGTATGCCGAAGCGGGTGGTGCGCCGGTCGCTCTCGGTGGTGCCGGTCCGGGCGACCAGGGTGAGGTCGTGCAGCGTGGGCTCGCCCAGGCCGTTGGGCCACCACAGCTGGGGGTCGCGCACCCGCAGGACGCCGAACGCGTCGGGGGAGAAGACGATGTCGACCGACTCGCCGGCCGGGACGGTGACCGTGCGGGAGACACGTACGTCGCCGAAGGAGGCGGAGACGGTGGCGTCGTGGTCGGCGGAGTCGGCGTTGCGCACCGGCACGGTCACGGTCAGCTCGGCCACCGACAGGTCCGGCAGCGCGGGCAGCACGGTGTCCACGCGCGGGTCGCCGATGACGATGTGGCCGGTCGATCTCAGCCGTACGTGGTTCCAGATACCGGCCCCGCGGTCACGGACGGCCGGCATCCAGTCCCAGCCCGAGGAGGCCAGGTACGTCGGTGAGTTGAGGTTCATCGTGTTGGCGCCCGCGTCCACCCAGGCCTCGCCCGCGGGGCCCTTGTCGCCGGGGCTGCCGGGCACCGGCATGGGGGAGATCCGCACGGCGAGGGCGTTGCTGCCGCCCGGGCCGGCCAGCAGGCCGGTGACGTCGTGGGCGGAGCGGGCGAAGGGGAACGTCACCTCGCCCGCCGAGCGGCCGTTGAGCCAGATCTCGGCCTTGTGGTTGACGCCGTCGAACTCCAGCCAGACGTGCCGTCCCGCGCCGGTGCGCAGGCCGCGGGGCAGGCCGAACTCCCGCCGGTACCACCAGGAGTGCCGGGACAGTGCCTCCGGGACCCGCAGGTTGTTCAGTCCCGCGACCGGATCGGGCAGCTTGCCCTGGTCGACGAGGGAGGCCAGCACGGTGCCGGGGACGGCCGCGGGCAGCCAGCGGCTGGTGTCCACGCCGGCCCTCGACAGCGCCGCGCCGTCGCCGTCCGCCCAGTCGTCCAGGGTGAGCGTCCAGCCCGACTCCAGCGGCACCGTGCCGTCGGCGGCCACGGTGAGCCGGGGCGCGTCGCCGTGGTGCGTGCCCCAGTCGGTCCAGCCGGTGGCCCTCGGGCGGTGGCCCGGGGCGGTGCCGTACACCTCGAAGCCGTTGAGGCCGAGGGGGTTGGGGCTGGAGCGCCTGCGGGACGTCATCCGCACCCAGCGGGCCGTGACCGGCTTGGCCACCGGGATGTCCACGACGCCGCCGGTGCCGGCGGTGGCGCGGTAGACGCTGGTCCAGGAGTCGCGGTCGCGGGAGGTCTCGACCACGAACTCGGTCGCGTAGCTGGAGAGGATCTCCTTGCCGGTGGTCCCCTGCGCGGGGTTGCCGCCGGCCGGCGGCGTGAACACCGGGTCGCTCGCGTCGGCCTCGAAGGTCAGCCGGATCCGGTCGACCCGGCAGTCCGCCTCGAGGTCGACCTCGATCCACTGCGGGTCGCCCGCCTCGGCACGCCATCCGGTACCGCGCACGCCCTGCGAGCGGATCGCGTCCACCACGAAGTCGGCGGGGGCGGGCGCGTAGGCCTGCGAGGAGGCCCGGACCGGGCGGTAGGCGGCGATCTCGACCGGCGTGGAGAGCCCGTCGGGTGACTCGGCCGCGGTCCCGGTGCGTACGGCGGCGCCGGCGGCGGACGGGAACATCGTGCCGAGACCGAACCCGGCCAGCAGTGTCGAGCCGGTGACGACGACGGCGCGCCGGGAAGGGCGTTGCGATGGACTCGGCTGATCGGCCATGAGTGAGTCGTCCTATCACAGGGGTGGGTCGGATGCGGTGCGTGTTGCCGGGTACGGAACCGGATCCCGCGGTCTGACAACGTTGCCATAGGCTGTTGCGGCGGACAGTTCCCTGTCAAGGCCTGTGACGCCGGGTGAACGGGGAGGCGGGCCGAGAGGGCGCCGCGAGCATCCCCGCCCGGAGGTGGGCGGGTGTGGCCCCGCTGTCGGGCCACGATGCCCCGCGCTCACACGTGTGACCATCGGCCCCTGGCTCATGCCGGACGAAGGGACATCGGGTCGCTCACGCGGCGAGCCCGCCGCGGTGTGCTGCCGTGGCGGGCTCGGGCGCAGGGATCGCACGGGTCCGGCCGGGTGGGCCGGGCCGGGTTCGGGGCCTACTGGAAGTCACAGCCCGGCTCGGGGGCGTCCTCCGACAGCGGCGCGCCGTGCGGCAGGACGTACAGCACGTCGAGGACGACGTCGGTCCTGCCGAGGTTGCGGCCGATGTGCACATGGTCGGCGCCGGACGGTTCCGTGAGACTGCTGCCGGCGTGGTAGACGCCGTCGGGGGCGCAGTCGGAGTCGAAGTGGCTCAGGGTGCCGTGCTCGACGAATCCGTGGAGAGTTCCGTCGTGGTAGTGCCAGCCCGTGCTCTGGCCCGGGGGAATGGTGATCCGCCGGAGGATGTGGTCCTTCCCGCCGAACGTGGTCCGGGTGATGATCGTGCCCGTCACACCCGGACCGGCCGGGGTGGCGAACGCGGCGTTGGTACCGAGGGAGAGACCGACGGCCGCGGCCGCGGTCACCCCCAGGCGCAGCAGGTTCTTGCGCATGTGGGTCAAACCTTTCAGGTGGATCTCCGGCGCGCAGGCAGGGGCTTGGGGGATCCGGGCCGGGCCGGCGCACTGTCTCGCCGGAACCGGCGTTCATGACCGGCGCTGTCGGCGCTGTCGGCGCTGTCCGCACTGGTGGCACTGACGGCACTGATGGCCCTGGGGGTCCGCACCGCGCCGCGCGCATCGTGTGTCGAGCAGACAGTGCCACACACGTGACTGGGGTGGCCCGGGCCCGCGCACTCTCCACGCGATTGCTCCACGACAATCACATGTGTTTTTCTGGAACGGTCCCGCCGTACGGCGCGTCAAGGCGGCTCGACGCACGTGACTTACAACTCACACCGCGCATTTGTTTCGGTGTCGCACAAAGCGGCAAGCGTGGTGCGAAGTGGAAAAACGCCTGGTGAGAAGGGGTTCTCCGGCCCGTCCCGGAGGGCGTCCGCGCACATGTTCCTGTCGGGCCGGGACGCGGCACTGCGGCGACACAAATGCAGCAGTTTTCTGGCACTTGCCGCTGCCTACAGTGCGAATGCGGGGGTTGCATCCGGCCTCCGGTCGCCGCACGACAGAGAACCAGGATGGTTCAGAACACTATGGCTACGCCCCTCACGGCAATGTCCCGGTCCGACCTGCTCGGCACGATCATGAGGGAACACCGGGACGGCCTTGTCTCGTACGCCGAGAAGATGCTGGGTGACCACGGACTCGCCGAGGACATCGTCCAGGAGGCCGTCATCCGGGCCTGGCGGAACATCGACCGCCTGCTCGGGATGGAGGGATCCGTCCGAGGCTGGCTCTTCACCGTGACCCGGCATCTGGTCATCGACTGGGTGCGCAAGCCCCACGCCCGAAGGGAAGTCGTCGGAGACACCTACAACGACCCCGTGTCGGGTAGCGACGTCACCGAGTCGGTGCACGACGCCCTGGTGGTCAGGCCGCTCCTGCGCCGGCTGTCTCCCGAACACCGGGCCGTGCTGGTCCACATATACCTGTGTGACCGCACCATCCAGGAGACCGCAGGCATCCTCGGAGTGCCGGCCGGCACGGTCAAGAGCCGTCAGCACAACGCCCTGCGCAAGCTGCGCGCCGTCGTACAGCCGGAGGCGGCCTAGACATCGTCCTGCTGCGCCGCCTCTGACATCGTGCCGCGCCCCGGGCGGACTCGCCGGCGCCCGGAGCGCCCGGGCCGCCGTTGTGGGTGCTCGGGGCGGGGATCACGGGTGCGGGGGTGGGCGCGCGGCTCGGTCTGCCCTCCGCCGCCGCCCGGCATGTCGACGCGGCGCAGGTTCCGAGAGCCGTGGAGACCTGCCGGCGCCGACGAGTTGACGCTCACGTCGTTGATCCACGACTTCCCGGCAGGCCCCCGGAATCCCCTGCGAGGCGACCGCTACCGGGTCGTGACGCACATCTCCAGCGCCGAGGTCAGCTGCCGCCGGAAGGCCTCGCCTCTCGGGTAGTGACCGAGCGAGCGGGCGAGTTCGGGCAGCAGGTACTGCTCGGCGACGATCCACTCGGCGGCTTCCGGGCGTCCGTCGAACTGCTGCGGGCGGACACCCGGCCGCGGCGGCGGCAGGATCACGGTGCTGCGGTGCGGTGCGAGCAACGCCGTGGCGGCCTCGGCGCTGTACAGATAGTGCTCGACCATCCGGGCAAGTGCTTCGGACCGCACGCTCGGCGAATCCAGGAGCGAGCTGAGTTCCGCCGCGTAGGTGCGCAGCAGTTCGTGACAGGTGTACCGCCCGGCGACCAGCTCGACCAGCAGGTGGTGGTCCATCAGCTCGGCCACGTCCTGCCGGGTCCTGCGCAGATCGGTGCCGGCCAGGCTGGCAGCGGCCGGCAGGGTGATGTCCCGGGAGGGGTGCAGGCCGAGCAGCCGGAACAGTCTCGCGGCGCTGCTGCCCAGAGCGTCGTAGGAGCGGTGGAAGGCGTCGCGGGTGTTCGTACGGGCGTCGCGGCTGGACAGGGCGTCGAGGCTGTCGGCGGCGTCCTGCAGCCTGGCCGTGAGCGAGGCCAGCGGGAACCGAGGCTGCGTCAGGGCACGGGCACCGGCGACGGCCAGGGCCAGCGGCAGTCCGCCGCACAGCTCCACCATCTCCTCCGCGGCGGCGCGCTCGGCACGTGTCCGGTCCGTGCCCAGCCGCCGGTCGAGCAGTTCGAGACCCTCCTGCCGGGTCATGGGGTCGAGTGTGACGATCCGGGCGTTGTCGGTGACGGCGAGGCCCTCGAGGCGCCGCCGGCTCGTGACGATCGCGAGGCATCCCGGTGTCGCGGGCAGGAGCGGCCGCACCTGTTCACAGTCCACCGCGTCGTCCAGGACGAGCAGCAGCCGGCGCCCGGCCAGGGCACTGCGGTAGGCGGAGCCGAGAGCGGCGGCACTCGGATACGACCGGTTGTTCTCCACGCCGAGCGCGTCGAGGACCTCGGCGATGGCCGCGCCCGGCTCCAGGGGGGCCTGGGACGGGTGGTGACCCTGCAGGTCCACATAGATCTGGCCGTCGGGGAAGTGGTCGGCCACCATGTGGCCCCAGTGCACGGCCAGCGTCGTCTTGCCGACGCCCGCCATGCCGCAGATGGCCGCGGTCATCGTGGGCGGCCGGCTCTCTCCCTCCAGCGGAAGCAGTTGCAGGCACTGGCCCAGCGCCTGCTGACGGCCGGCGAAGGACACGCAGTCCGCGGGCAACTGGGCGGGTCTGTCGGCGGCCACGGGCTGCTGTGCCGGATGGTCCGTACTGTCGGTGCTGTCGGCGGTCCTGCGCTGGAGCAGGTGCTGCTGGGCGGCGCGCAGCTCGGGCCCGGGCTCGAC
Source organism: Streptomyces sp. NPDC031379 (assembly GCF_055569615.1). NCBI lineage: Bacteria > Bacillati > Actinomycetota > Actinomycetes > Kitasatosporales > Streptomycetaceae > Streptomyces > Streptomyces sp. NPDC031379. Next base: position 113,213 of record NZ_JBVIIT010000016.1, read on the forward strand.
GCCCAGTTCCTCGGCCAGCCCTCGGCGGATGCGCTCGAACTGCTTCAGGGCCTCGGCCTGCCGGCCGCTGGCGGCCAGCGCGGCGATGATCCGGCAGTGCAGGGCCTCGTCGAAAGGGTGGCATTCCACGGCACGTCGCAGCACCGTCAGCACTTCTTCGGTCAGGTCGGGCGCCGCAGTGAGAACGGCGTCGGCCGCCTCCTTCACCGTCGCGACGAACTCGTGCCCCACCGACGTGAACACCGGATGCCGGGCCACATGGGTGCCGGCGGCGACGGCCGGACCGCGCCACAGTCGCAACGCCTCCATGAAGTCCTGTGCGGCCTGCGCGGGGGCGCCGCCTTTGAGCGCGAGTTGCGCCTGCGCGCGCAGGTCACGGAAGTGCAGCAGATCCGAGGTCGAGGTGTCGACCAGGAGGCGGTACCCGTCGGCGGCGCGGACCAGGTGTGCCGCGTGCGTCCTGCTGCGAAGCTCGGGTTCGAGTGTTCTGCGCAGTGCGCCGATGTGCCGGTGCACCACATTGACGGCGCTGGCCGGCGGCTCGTCGTCCCACAGGATGTCCACCGCTTCGCTCAGCGTGAGCGGGCCGGGGGCGCGCAGCAGCAGCAGGGCGAGCAGGGCCAGTCTCTTGGGGGGACCCAGGTCGATCTCGGTGTCACCACGCAACACCCGCACGGTGCCGAGGATTGAGTAGCGCACTGTCGCGTCCATCTCGCCGCTGGCCTCGCCATTCTCACGTCGTGCCGTTGGTCGCCCGTCCGATCGGGTCACCGCTCCGGTCCGGGACGAGGCCGTCCGCTCCCAAGGAACGTCCCGGCATGCCTGAAGGTGTGTCAGACATGTCGTGGCCCTCGGCGCTTCGGACACGGCACGCCGGGTAAGTGGACTCCATGGTCCAATTAGTCCGACTGTACTACAGGGCATGCTGTCCGGACACTTCGTCTGTCACGGGGTGCGGCGGGGGCCGCACGGCAAGCATCGCAGTCGGTGACCGCCGGGCGTATCAGTCTGTCGACTTGCCGTACTCACCCCTACCGGATCTTCGATGCGTCAGATGACGGTCGAGGTGCGTATGTCGACCCGCCGACCGTGGGCGGTCGTTGGGTGCGATCGATCCTCGGGTGTGGCTGACCGGCATGTATGTGCACCTCGCCAGACGTACCGAATGGGGACGGTAGTCATCTTGTCCCGCATGGCGTCACCTGTCAAGGCGGTGATGCATCCGGGCGGGTGACGCAGGCGGAAGGCGACATGTGTGCCAGGACGCCGGCACGGCGACGAAGGCGGGTGAACCTCGCGGTAGGCTGCTCCGTTCGTTCTCATGACGGGCTTCAGGAGGCCGGCGGCTGCTTCGGGAGCCCGCCCCACCAGCAGGTCGGTCCGCCGGTGAGAGGAGGAGCCCCCTTGTTCGTTCTGGTCCCCGACGACCCCGTGTTCTTCGCGAAGTTCCAGAGCCTTGAAGAACCGCTGCTCCGCCACCTCTACCGACTCCAGACGGCCGGCGGGGAGTCCGACGACGAGCGGATCATCTCGGATGCCTACGACAGCTGGGTGCAGGTGCTGCTGAAACTGCCGCTGTGGACCCAGTGGCACGCCGCGGACGGGTCCGCCGATCACGCCCCGGACGAGCCGGCCAGGTACACCCTCCACAGCGCGGACGGCGCCCAGCTGACGAGTCTCTACCCGATCGAGGTGACCGCGGCCGACCTCGGGCATCTGACGGCATGTCTCGACCTGTTCGTCGCGGCCGGCCGGGCTCGGCGCGCAGGGCCGGGCGAGGCGGACGCCGAAGCGTGCGCCGACCCGTCCGGACGGGAGGACGGCCTCACCGATGTCTTCCGGCGCGTCATGGAGGTCCTGCTGCTTCCGCCCCCGCAGCGGCTCCTGGGCACCTTGCAGCAGGTCATGCTCCAGGGCCGGGCCGTCTCCGTGACCCTGCCGGCCGAGCAGGAGAGGGAGTACCGGCGCTACTGCGAGGACATCGTGACCATCCTCAGCTCCGGTGACACGTTCGCCCACCGCAGCCATCGCGCCCTGTATCTCTGAGCCGCATGTCCGCTCCCGTGACGGTCAGCTCGCGTGCTGGGCGGCCTGGTAGAGGGGGCGGGTGATCGCGGAGGTGAACTGCGGCCCGACGAGGTAGCGGCTGCACGCGGGGTCGCCGGAGTCGTCGCAGACGCCGCCCGCGGGGGTGAAGAAGGCGCTGTGGGTGTTGTCGCCGACGACCGTGCCGAGGCCGGTCGCCGGGTCGAGGGCGGTGATGCGGGGACCGCCGCTGGAGCCGCCGCCCATCACGCAGGCGGTGCCCCATTCGCCCTCGGGCTCCGGGAAGTCGGGCGTGCCGGGGTCCTCACGGGTCGCGCCCGCGCAGAAGGCGAGCCGGGCACCGGTGTACTCGGGCAGACCCTCCCGGGCCGGGTCCGAGGCGGACCGCGGATAGCCGAACTCGTACACCTTCCGGTTGCCCGGCCGGTCGAAGCCGATGCGCTGGGCGCCGCCGACCGCGTCCTGCACCCTGCGGCCCCGGGTGTCGGTGTCGAGGACCACGAACGCCTGGTCGTAGGCGTCGTACTTCAGCGTGTCGATCGCGTCGTCGAGCAGCCAGGTGGCATCGGCCACGCCCAGCCGGCCCACGAACTTCCCGTATGGCGCACGGCCGTCACGGTAGCCGGGGACGAACATCACGTTCGTCGTCCACTGATTGTCCTCGCCGAGCAGGTTCGTGCTGTTCACGCAGTGTCCGGCCGTCACCACGGTGCTGCGGTTGGCGCTCTCGACGACGGTGGCGGTGCAACTGGCGTCCTCGCCGTGGTCGGTGAAGAAGAGCCTGCCCACCGTCCGGCTCAGGGCGTCGGAACCGGTCCACGGCGCACCGTCCGGGCCGCTCTTCGGCGGGTTGCCGGAGGACGGCTCGGTGAGGGCCGCGATGCGCTCCGGAGTCCAGTGGTCCAGCACCGCCTGCCGCTGCGCCGCGGTGACCGCCTCCGGATGGGTGGCGACGCCGCCCGAGCCGGCCGTGGCGAGCGGGCTCCGGGGAGCTGCCGCAGCGGGTCCGGCGGGCACGGACAGAGCGAGGCCCGCGGCCAACGCCACGACTGTCAGCACGACTTCGCGTCGCGCGTACCCACGTGTCCGGTTCTGGTGGCCGCCTGCGCGGCCGGAAGTGTTCGGCATGGGCGGGAGGGTAGGCGGATGGGGTCAGGATCCTGTCAGCGGGCGGTGATGATCGCGTCGTCCCCGTCCCGCCACCCCCACCCACTGAACCTTTCCGGCCCGCGGTTGCGTTCTGGAGTTGAAGGGTTCCGCCGTCAAACACGCGGGCGGCGGGACCGGGACGGGCCTGCCGGGGGCCGAACAGGCCCCCGTGGTCGGATGACCGTCCCCGCACTGGCGGCCCGAGTCCCCCCTCAGGGCCGCCAGTGCGCACTTCGCGACGTGGTTCACGTTTCGTGGCGTGTCTCCTCACAGAGGGGAATCGACTACCCGCGGCGGCGCTGATCGGCGTGGGTGTCGGGGCAGCCCCCGCGTTGCTGACAGCGCTACCTCTTCCGAAATACGTACTCATACTCCACGGGATCTTCTGACACGTGTCTCTGTGGTACGTTCCGTGATCGGCCGGCCCGGGCGACGCGCATGTGCCCGCCCGCACAGGTGTGAAGGTGGCACACGCCGGTCCGTCGGTCGCCGTCCTCGCTGCGGGGAAATGGGAAGAAAGGTCTACGGATGTGCGCCACGCAGGTGCCGGCCAGGGAAGGCACCCGTCTCTTCGAGGAACTGTGTGCCGTGCACGGCATCATGACCCGGGGCGCGGAACTCGTCGCCGGGTCCTTCACGCGGCTGGCGGGCGGCGCGGCCGTCGACACGAAGACCCTGGTGACGACCGTGCGGTGGTTCGTCGACTTCGTGCGCCAGGTCCGTCGGCGCGAGGAAGAGCTGGTGTGGCCGGTGCTGCGCGAGCGGTTTCCCGTGAGAGTTCGGCGGCTCGACCCGCTGGCCGAGGACGACGACGTGCTGGACGAGTCGCTCGACGAGCTGGAGAGCGTGATCGAGCGGATCACCGAGGAGCGCCGGGTCGGGGGGTTGGTGAGCTGGGGGCACGCGATGAGGGAGGGGACGCTCGCCTCGCACCGGGTGCGGGACCTGCTGGCCGGACGCCTCGCGGTGCAGGAGCCCCTGCTGAGGGGGCTGTTGCCCGCAGCCCCGGACGAGGACGTCGCCCGGCTCCGCAAGGCGCCGGCGGACTTCACCCCGCGCGGCGGACCGCATTTGGTCCTCGGCTTCCTGGAGCACCCCGAGCCCCTTCCCGGCCGGGACCAGCTGTACGCCGGCCTTCCGCCGTCCGTGCGCTGGAACCGGGGGCTGCTGGTGAGCAGATTCCGCAGGACGCTCAAGGCCCTCGCGGCCGGCTGAGCCTCGGGGGGCCCGCCCAAGGACGGTGCGGGCCGCGGGGGCTGAGCCCCGTGCCCGTCCGGCATGGTGTGGGCCTTGAACGCTGAGCCCTGTGCCTGTCGGGGCGGTGCGGGCCCCGAGGTCTGAGCCGCTTGCCCGTCGGGGCCGTGCGGGCCGCGGGGGCTGAGCCCTGTCCCCGTCCGGCATGGTGTGGGCCTTGAACGCTGAGCCCTGTGCCTGTCGGGGCGGTGCGGGCCCCGAGGTCTGAGCCGCTTGCCCGCCGGGACCGTGCGAGGTCCGTGTCAGGGGGAGGTCATCGCACGGGCATGGCGGGCGCGGTCTTCTTCCGCGCGCGGTAGGCGGCGGCCTTGATCTTGTTGCCGCAGGACTCCATGCCGCACCACTGGCGCCGCATGCCCCGGGAGCGGTCGATGTAGACCCGCGTGCACTCCGGGTTGCCGCACTCCTTCATCAGGGGGACGTCCGGGCCGCTGAGCAGTTCGACGGCCTGCCGGGCGACGGTCGCCAGGGCCTGCTCCGGGGTCGCGTCGGTGTGCCGTCCGGCCATGGTGAGCTGCGGTGTCACGGGGGTCCTGCGCGCGGCGGCGTTGACCACGGCGAGCGCCTCGCGGTCGAAGTCCTCGTCGAGACGGCGGTTGGTGACGAGGCGGTACACGGCCTCGCGCACGGTGGTCGCCTCCCGGAGGTCCTCCTCGTCGCCGGGCGTGATCGTGTCCACGAGTCCGGACTCCAGGTACCAGGCATTGAGCCGCTCCGGCGTCACGAACATCTCGAACCGGGTCGAGCGCCGCGCACGGAGGGTGGCCGCGAAGTCCAGGGCCGGGTGCCCGCATACGAAAACATGGTCAAGGTTCACATCACCATCTTGACAGGTGACTGTCGTGGAACGCAAGAATCGTCACCGTTCCGGGCGGTGCCGCTCGGTTCACGCCCGGTGACGGGCCGCCTCCGTGTTCTCCCCCCGCCCGCTTCCCGGCTCCAGCCGGATCTCGCGGCCCTGCCACCGCCGCCGCAGCCAGCGGTCGTGGCTGGCGAGGACGATCGCGCCCGGGCCGGTGCCCAAGGCCTCCTCCAGCTCGTCGCACAGACGCGGGGAGAGATGGTTGGTGGGCTCGTCGAGCAGCAGCAGCTGGGGCGGACGGGCCACCAGCAGGGCCAGCGCGAGCCGCCGGCGCTGCCCGACGGACAGCCGGCCGACGGGTTTGTCCAGGTCGGCCTCGTGCAGCAGACCGAGCGAGCCGAGCGGCACCTTCTCGGCCCGCGCCGGCCCCAGCGACAGCTCATAGGTGCCGCGGACCGTGCGCTCAGGCCGGTCGAACACGGTGTCCTGGGTGAGCATCCCCACCGTGAGCCTGCGCCGCCTGCGCACCTCGCCCTCGGCCGGCAGGCGTCCGGCGAGCACGGCGAGCAGCGTCGACTTGCCCGCCCCGTTGCCGCCCGTGACCAGCAGCCGGTCGGTCACCGACACCTCCAGGCCGTCCAGCGCGAGCCGGCCGGGCACCCGTACGTCCCGCAGGGACACCAGCGGCTGCGGGCCCTCCTCCGCACGGGCGGCCAGCTCCCCGGCCGCGAACCGCAGCGGGCGCGGCGGCTCGGCGACCTGGGCACGCTCCAGCTCCTCCAGGCGCCGGGTGGCGTTGCGCACCCGGCGGGAGATCTGGTTCTGCACCCGGCCCGCCCGGTGGCCGTAGCCCATCTTCTCGTTGTCGGTGCGGCCGCGGTCCGGCGCGACCCGGTGGGCGGTCACCCCCGCCGACTCCCGCAGCTCCGCCAGTTCCTCCTGCTCCTCGGCGTACCGCCGCTCCCAGCGTTCCCGCTCGGCACGCTTCTCGCCGAGGTAGGCGCTGTAGTTGCCGCCGTAGCGGACCGGGCCGTCCACCGCCGGGTCGAGGTCGATCAGGTCGGTGCAGACGGCGTCGAGGAACGCCCGGTCGTGGCTGGCGACCACCACGGTTCCGGGCAGGCCGCGGATCTGTTCCTCGAGGAAGGCGGCGGCGCCGTCGTCGAGGTGGTTGGTCGGTTCGTCGAGCAGCAGTGCCGACGGCCGCCGGACGAGCAGCGCGGCCAGGGCGAGCCGGCCGCGCTGCCCGCCGGACAGCGAGCCGAGCGTGCGGTCGTGCGCGAAAGCGCCGAGGCCCAGCCCGTCCAGCACCAGGGCCGCGCGGCGGTCGGCGTCCCAGGACTCCCGGTCCTGGGCCTGTTCGAGGCGCCTGCCGTAGGTGTCGAGGAGTTCCTGGTGGCCGGGGTCGTCCTCGGGGACGCGGGCGAGTTCCCCGCCGAGCCGGTCCAGCTCGGCGAGGTCCTCTCGGGCCTCGCGCAGTGCCTCGTCGAGCACCGCGGCGATCGTCGAATCGGCGTCGAACTGCATCTCCTGGTGGAGGAAGCCGAGGTCGGCGGGGCGGATGACGCTTCCCGCGTCGGGTTCGTCCACGCCCGCGAGCAAGCGCAGCAGGGTGGACTTGCCGACGCCGTTCTCCCCGACCAGGCCGATGCGGTGGCCGGGGGAGGCGGTCAGGGAGACGCCGTCGACGACACGACGGCCGCCGAGGTCGCGGACGAGGTCGTGGGCGAGCAGAGCGGGCTGGGGCACGGGGAACCGTCCAACGTGATCGGTGGTCGGCCCGCCGGGCACAGGGCCTCGGACGCGGGCCACGTCACACGCCGGCGGCTCACACCGCGGGGGCTCCGGTCTCCTTCAGCGCTCCGTCGGCCAGCCGCAGCCAGCGGTTCACCCCGATCTCGGCCAGGAACCGCTCGTCGTGGCTGACCACCATGAAGGCGCCCTGGTAGGAGTTGAGCGCGCTCTCCAGCTGGCCCGCGCTGACCAGGTCGAGGTTGTTGGTCGGCTCGTCGAGCAGGAGCAGATGGGGGGCCGGTTCGGCGCACAGCACGCAGGCCAGGGTGGCGCGCAGCCGTTCGCCGCCGGAGAGCACCCGGACCGGCAGGTGTGCCCGGGCGCCCCGGAAGAGGAAGCGGGCGAGCAGGTTCATCCGCTCCGCCTCGGGCCGCTCGGGGGCGAACGCGGCGAAGTTCTCCGCCACGGTGCGGTCCAGGTCCAGCAGGTCCAGGCGCTGCGAGAGATAGGCGATCCGGCCGTCGTTGCGCCTGATCTCCCCGCCTTCCGGGGCGAGTTCACCGGTGATCAGACGCATCAGCGTGGTCTTGCCGGCGCCGTTGGGCCCGGTCAGCGCGATGCGTTCGGGGCCGCGGACGGTCAGGTCGACACCGCCCGGAGCGAACACGTCCTTGTCCCCGAGCCGGACCTGCATGCCCCCGCCGAGGAAGAGGTTGCGCCCGGCGGGCACCTGGGTGTCGGGCAGTTCCAGGGTGAGGCGCTGCTCGTCGCGCAGCGCGCGTCCGGCCTCGTCGAGGCGGGCCTTGGCCTCGCTGACCCGGGAGGCGTGCATCGTGCCGGACTTGCCCGCGGCCTCCTGCGCGCCGCGCTTCATGTTGCCGGCGAAGATCTTGGGCAGACCGGCGTTCTTGAGGTTCTTGGCGGCGTTGCTCGCGCGGCGCTCGGCGCGTTCGCGGGCCTGCTGCATCTCCCGCTTCTCCCGCTTGAGTTCCTGCTCGGCGTTGCGGACGTTCTTCTCGGCGACCTCCTGCTCGGCGCGCACGGCCTCCTCGTACTCGGTGAAGTTGCCGCCGTACAGGCGTAGTTCGTCGCTGCCGAGTTCGGCGATGCGCTCCATGCGGTCCAGCAGCGCGCGGTCGTGACTGACCAGCAGCAGGCAGCCGTTGAAGTCCCCGAGCACGTCGTAGAGCTTGTGCCGGGCCTCCAGGTCGAGGTTGTTGGTCGGCTCGTCGAGCAGCAGCACGTCGGGGCGCTTGAGCAGCTGGGCGGCGAGGCCGAGGGAGACGACCTGGCCGCCGCTGAGCGTGCTCAGGCTGCGGTCCAGGGTGAGATCGGCGAGGCCCAGACGGTCGAGCTGGGCGCGGGTGCGCTCCTCGATGTCCCAGTCGTCGCCGATGGTGGTGAAGTGCTCCTCGCCGACGTCGCCGGACTCCACGGCGTCGATGGCGCGGATCACCGCGGCGACGCCGAGCACCTCGGCGACCGTGAGGTTGCCGGTCAGCGGGAGGCTCTGCGGGAGGTAGCCGAGGGTGCCGTTGACGGACACCGAGCCGGTGGCGGGCTTCAGTTCGCCGGCGATCAGCTTGAGCAGGGTGCTCTTGCCGGATCCGTTGGGCGCGACCAGGCCCGTACGGCCGGGGGACACGTTGAAGGACAGGTCGTGGAAGACCGGGGTGTCGTCGGGCCAGGCGAAGGAGAGATTCGAGCAGACGACGGAAGCGTCGGACATGGAGATGACCTCGAACGGCTTGAGGGCAGGGAACAGACCTCTGCCCTGGGCAGACGTGGGAAAAGGGGTACGACGAAACGGACCACGTCGGCGGCGCTCCTGAGCACCGGCCGGTGGCCGTCAGGTCCGGGTCTCACCCGGAGATGTCGTCTTCACCCACCACGTCTGCGACTCCTCGATCACACGATTCTCGATCACACGATTCAGGTCCCGCACAGCGTAGCAGGCGGGCGTCCGGGCGTTCTCCTGGGCGGATGGATGTCCGGGGGTTCGGGTTCATACATATGTGCCCCCGGTTGACAGTGCGAGGACGACCGTGCCACCATCGTCACCAGTTTAATAGGTGACGGTGTTGGATCGGCCGACTGTTCACACGTGTGGGCTCGCCGACCGGCGCCGGCCCGTCCGGCCGCACCGCGCCGGGCTCGTCGCCACCTCTAAGGAGCACACTGACCATGGCAGGAAAGCCGAAGCGGAGGGCCGAGGGCGCACCGGTGGGGCGGCGGGCGATGCTCGGCATGCTCGGCGCGGGCGCCGCGGGGCTCGCCGCCGCGCCGTATCTCCAGCGCGGCTGGGAGGGGTTCCTGGCCGGTGCCTCCCAGGTCGACGCGACGGGTCTGACCGGTCTGCTGCCCAACCCGGGCGGCTTCCGGTACTACAGCGTCGTGGGCTCCGTGCCGCACAAGGACGCGACCAACTACGAACTGCGGGTCGACGGGCTGGTGGAGAAGCCGAAGACCTACACGCTCGCCGACCTGCGGGCGCTGCCGCAGACCCGGATCGTCCACGACGTGCTGTGCACGGACGGGTGGCGCGTGGAGCAGACGCCCTTCGAGGGGGTGAAGCTGGCGGACATCCTCGACGCCGCCGGAGTCCGTTCCCCGGGCGCGGCGGTCCGCTTCACCTGCTTCGACGGCGCCTACACCGAGAGCCTCACCCTGGAGCAGGCCCGCCGCTCGGACGTCCTGGTGGCACTGAACATGCAGGACAAGCCCATCACCCACGCACACGGCGGACCGGTCCGCCTCTACGTGGCGCCCATGTACTTCTACAAGTCGGCCAAGTGGCTGTCCGGCATCTCGGTCACCGACAAGGTCGTTCCCGGCTACTGGGAGGAACGCGGTTATGCGATCGACGGCTGGCTCGACGGCGCCGACCGGCACAGCGACGCGGCCTGACCCCGCCGGCCGGCTGCGCCGCTTCAGCACCGCCGAACGCATGGTCCACCGGGCCACCGGCTACCTGATGCTCGTGTGCCTGGTCTCCGCCGCCTGCCTGTACCTGGGGCCGCTGGCCCAGCTCGTCGGGCGGCGTCACCTGATGGTCACGCTCCACGAGTGGTCGGGCATCTCGCTGCCGCTGCCCTTCCTGCTGGGGCTGTTCTCCGCCGAGTTCCGCGCGGACCTGCGCAGGCTCAACCGATTCGCGGTGTACGACCGGCAGTGGCTGCGGGCCGCCCGCAGACGCCTGACGGCGCCCGGGGCGCGCCCGGCCGGGAAGTTCAACGCGGGTCAGAAGCTCTACGCGGGCTGGATCGCCGGCGCCGTGCTGGTGATGATGTTCACCGGTCTGCTGATGTGGTTCATGGGGCTGCTGCCCTTCATCTCCCGCACCAGTGCGATCTTCGTCCACGACGTGCTGGCCTGGGCGATCACCTTCGTCCTGATAGGGCACCTGCGCAGGGCGTACGAGGACCCGGAGGCGCGGCTGGGCATGCGCACCGGGTACGTCAGCCGGTCCTGGGCGGAGCGGTACCACTCTCGGTGGCTGCGCGAGGAGGCCACCGGTAGCGTGGCCGATGACACGGACAAGGTGTGACGTGTCACCCAAGGGGCGACGAACCTGGCGGGAAGGGCTCATGGACGACCGCGGCGTCCCCGACGCCGAGACCCTCCGACCGGACGGGGGCGCCTCGGCTCTCGGTGACGAGCTGACGGCGGTGCTGCACCGCGCCGTGCAGCAGGCCGCCCGCCGCCTGCACGCGGTGGCGGCGGCCGTGTACCTGCTGACCCCTGATGGCGGCGAACTGCGGGCCGCCATGATCGGCGGCAGCCCGCCGTCCGTCTTCACCCTTCCCGGCCGGATGCCCCTGGACTCTCCCTACGCCTCCGCGCGTGCCCTGGCCGGTCAGTGCGTGGCCCTGCTGGCCGAGCCGGACCCGCTCGACGAACCGGAGCACGGGGTGCCGGCCTACCCCTACACCGTCGCCTCCGTCCCGCTGGAGACGGCGGAGCGCCGCTTCGGCTCGCTGACCGTGCTGCGCACCGAGAACCGGGGCGGATACAGCGAGGCGGACTGCCAACGGCTCGCCCGGATCGCCGACCGGCTCGTCGACCTCCTGACCGACCTCCTCGCCCACGGGGTCACGGTCGCGCCCCGGAGCCTGCCCGTGCTGGTCCCGGTCTTCGGCACCGAGCCGTCCGCCGACGCCGCGCACGAGATGCCCTGGGGCATCCCGGACGTTCCCGGTTCCTCGGGGATGACCCAGGTGTACGCCCTCCAGCGACTGACCGACATGCTGAACCGGGCGACCACCATGGAACACGTCACCGCGGCGGCGGAGTTCTGTGTCATGGCACCGCTGGGTGCCCGGGCACTGGCACTGGCCTCTGCGGCCGAGGGCCGGCTGTGGGTCCTGGGCCACAGCGGGGACTCCTCGTCCCTGCTGCGGGAACTGCACGGCGCCGCTCTGCACACCGGCAGTTCCGCCGCTCGGGCGCTGAGCGGAAGGGCGCTGTTCGTGCCAGGTCCGTCGGCATCGCGTGACGGCGGCGACGACCGGGCGCACGCCGTGGCCTACCTGCCGCTCGCCGGCAGCCGGCACGCCCTGGACCTGCCGATGACCGATGCCGCCCCCGCCGTCGGGGTGTGCTGCCTCTCGTTCGACGGCCCGCGCACCTTCCCGCCCGAGGAACGGGCCGTGCTGGCGATGATGGCCGGGCACCTGGGCTCGGCGGTTCAGCGGATCGAACTGAGCACCGGGCGGCAGTCGCTCGCCGAGGTCATGCAGAAGCGGCTGCTGCCCGCCGACCTCGCCGAGACGCCCCGTCTGACCACCACGGCCCGCTACCAGCCGGCCCAGGCCACGGGCGAGGCGGGCGGTGACTGGTACGACGTGATCACGATGCCGGACGACCGCGTGATGCTGGTCATCGGGGACGTCGAGGGCCACACGCTGGAAAGCGCCGCCGTCATGGGCCAGTTGCGTACCTCCGTGGCCGCGTACGCCACCGAGGGCCACGGTCCGGCCGCGCTGCTGGAACGCACCGACCGGCTGCTGTCCCGCCTCGGCACGGAACTGCTCGCCACCTGCTGCGTGGTGGCCGTGGACACCGAGACCGGGGCGGCCGAGGTGGCACTGGCCGGGCATCCGGCACCGCTGGCCCGGCTGCCCGAGGGCACCGTCCGTCCGCTGCGGGCACCGGCCAACGTGCCGCTCGGACTGCACGCGCGTACTCCCTACCGCGCCCAGGAGCACACCCTCGTGCCCGGGACCGTGCTCGCGCTCTACTCGGACGGCGTGCACGAACCGGACCGCGACGACCTCCGGGCCCGCCTGGACGCGGGCGGCCGCGGGGTGGGCGTCGATCTGGAACTCCTGGCGGACGGCCTGCTGCGGGACACACCCGGCCGGCGCGACGACGCCGCGCTGCTGCTGGCCCGCTACGAGGGAGCGGACGACACCGCGGCACTCCGCACCGCGCGTTTCCACGTCCACCGGCGTGACCTCAGGGCGGTGGGGGAGGCCCGCGGCTTCGTGCACGAGTGCCTGTCCGACTGGGGCCTGGCCGATCTGTCGGACGACCTCGAACTCATCACCTCGGAACTCGTGACCAACGCGCTCATCCACGCGGGCAGCGACGTGGACCTGCGGCTGCGGGCGTCGGATGACCGGGTCCGCCTGGAAGTGCGGGACTCGGACAGCGACCCGCCCGTGCCCACCGCCTACTCGCTCACCGACGAGGGCAGCGCGCGGGCGGAACACGGCCGCGGCCTGTACCTGGTCGACGCGCTGGCGCACACGTGGAACACCTCTCCGAGCGGCCGGGGCAAGACCGTCTGGCTGGAGATGGACATCCCGGACGCGGTCCGGCGCGAGCCGGACGGCGGGCCGGCACACCGTCGACTGACCTGACACGTCCTTCGCCGGGCCCGGCCGATTCTGTGAGCCGACCGTCAACTGACTGTTGTCCGCGTATGCGGCGCCGGCTCAGAGTGGCACCGGCTCGAGGGTGTCCGGCCCGGTCGGTGGCCTGAATGTCACCCGCCCTCTTCCGTCACCCTCTTAACCGGTGATAAGGTCTGGATCAGTCTTCGGCGGACCCGTGGCCGACTGCCTCGGGTGCGCACATGTGGGTCACGGAGTCCCACGCGCGGACCTGCTCCGCGGTGACCCGTCGGCCCGGTTCCACCGTTCTGTTGCATGTGCCGTGCACATGTGTCGTCACAGCCAGGCGCACACTTACCTTCTTGGATGGGAAACCCATGAGACGACTTCTGACTGTCCTCGCGGCCGGCGTGCCGCTGGCTGCCGCGGTCTACCTGCCGACCGCGTCGGCGGAGACCCGGAGCAGCTCCGTCCCCGCGACGTTCACCTGCGCGTCGGGATCCGTGAAGGCCCCGGCCGGCACCCAGGTGGAGTCGGTGACGGCGGTCCGCCAGGAGGGCGGCACCATCCACGGAACCGGGATCCTGGGCGGCACCGTCACCGACGTCCCCGCCTACTGCGAAGTGACGGTCACCCTCACCCACCCGGGCGACGGCGACCACGCCAAGGTGCAGACCTGGCTGCCCGTGAACGGCTGGAACGGCCGCTTCCAGGCGATCGGCGGCGCCGCCTACGGCGCCGGGGACGGTGGTGTCGGCCTGGGCACCGCGGTCAAGAACGGCTACGCGGTGACCACCACGGACGCCGGCGTCGGCGACGTCCTCGACACCGGCTGGGCGCTGAACAGCGAGGGCCAGGTCAATGCCGCGCTGCTGAAGAACTTCGCCTCCCGCTCCCAGCACGAGGCGGCGGTCGTCGGCAAGCAGGTCGTCGACGCCGTCTACGGCAAGCGCGCCGACTACTCCTATTTCACCGGCTGCTCCACCGGCGGACGCCAGGGCTACATGGAGGCCCAGCGCTACCCCGATGACTACGACGGCATCCTCGCGGACGCGCCCGCCATCAACTGGGACGAGTTCGAGGTCGCCACCCTGTGGCCGCAGGTGGTCATGAACAACGAGCACACCTACCCGTCCAAGTGTGAGTTCAAGGCGTTCACCGACGCCGCCGTCAAGGCCTGCGACCCGCTCGACGGCGCCAGGGACGGCCTCGTCAACGACGCGTCCCGCTGCGACTTCGACCCGCGCCGGCTGATCGGCACGAAGGTCCAGTGCGAGGGCAAGGAGCTGACCATCACGGCGGCCGACGCGGCCGTGGTCCGCAAGATCTGGGACGGCCCGCGCACCGCCTCCGGCAAGAAGCTGTGGTCCGGCGTCCCGGTCGGAGCCGACCTGACCGGCCTGGCGGCCGTCAACCCCCCGGACGCCGACGGCAACGTCACGGGTTCCCCGTTCCAGGTGCCCGCCCGCTGGGTCCAGCTCTGGCTGAAGAAGGACCCGTCCTTCGACGTCTCGAAGATCACCTACAGCGAGTTCACCCAGCTGTTCAAGCAGTCCGAGGCCGAGTACGACAAGATCATCGGCACGGACGACCCCGACCTGTCCGCCTTCCGTGACTCCGGCGGAAAGCTCCTGACCTGGCACGGCCAGGCCGACCAGTTCATCCCCACCCAGGGCACCGTGGAGTACCGCAAGCAGGTCGAGCGGGAGCTGGGCGGCTCCAAGCGGGTCGACGACTTCTACCGTCTCTTCCTCGCCCCGAACACGAACCACTGTGGCCTCAACGGTTCCAACGGCTCGGCCGACGGCCTCGCCGCGCTGACCGCCTGGGTCGAGCACGGCAAGGCGCCCCAGACGCTGCCCGCGACCCTGATCAACGCGAGTGGCGAGCAGGTCAGCCGGGACCTGTGCAGCTACCCGAAGGTGTCCCGCTACAAGGGCTACGGCGACCCGGCCGTCGCCTCCAGCTTCCGGTGCGTCCTGCCGTCCCGGCACTGATCCGACCGCCGACCACCTGACCACCTGAGAAAGGCCGAACCCCCATGAGCACGCAGACAGCGACCCCGACCGGCCAGGCGGCCATGGGCGAACGCTCCTCCCTGCTGAGGCTGTACCTGGGCCGTGGCGTCCTCGCCGTGGCGTGGGCCCTGGCGTTCGCCGGAGCCCACGAGGACGTCGACGCCGTGGCGATCACGCTGCTGGTCGTCTACCCGCTGATCGACGCGGTGTCCTCGCTGATCGACTACCGCGCCACGCCCGACGGCTCGGAGCGCCGGGTCACCGCGTTCAACGGGGTGCTCAGCACGCTGGCCGCCGTCGCGGTCGGCATCGCCGGCGCCGGCGGCGAGGCACCCGTGCTCCATGTGTTCGGCGCCTGGGCCGTCGTCTCCGGTGCCGCCCAGGTGGTCGTCGGACTGCGGCGGCGCGGCCCCGAGTTCGGCAAGCAGTGGCCGACCCTGATCTCGGGCGGGCTGTCCTTCCTCGTCGGCATCACCTACAACATCCAGGCCGCGGGCGACAACCCCTCGCTCGACGTGCTGTCGGTGTACGCCACCGGCGGTGGCGTCTTCTTCATCGCCCAGGCCCTGCTGCTCGGCTGGAAGACCCGCCAGCTGCGCACCCGGACCGTCTGACGGCCGTACCCCTTCTGTTCCGTCCCCTTCGGTTCCGTCCCGGCCCGCGCCTCCACGGCGCGGGCCGGGACGTTTCCCGTGCGTGCCGTCAGCCGACGACGCGGTAGCGCACCGGAAGGGACAGCACGCCGCGGATGATCCCGGAGCCGATCCAGTCGAGCGAGTCCGGCGGGGCGGCCAGTTCCAGCTCGGGGACGCGGGACAGCAGGGTGCGCAGGGCGACGGCCGTCTCCAGCCGGGCGAGCGGGGCGCCCAGGCAGTAGTGGATGCCGTGGCCGAAGGCCAGATGGCGGGCGCCCGGCCGGGTCACGTCGAGTACGGCGGGGTCGTCGCCGTCCGCCTGCGGGGCGTCGTGCCCGGCCGAGCCGAGAGCGACGACGACCATGCTCCCGCGGGGGACCGGCACCCCGCCCAGCTCGAGGTCCTCGGAGGCATAGCGGCTCGTGGAGCGCTCGACGGAGGTGTCGTAGCGCAGGAACTCCTCCACCGCGCCGGGCACCAGGTCGGGCCGCTCGCGCAACAGCCTTAGTTGGCCGGGGTGTTGCAGCAGGGCCAGCACGGCGTTGCCCAGCAGGTTCACCGTGCTCTCGTGGCCCGCGACGACCAGCATCAGGGCCGTGCCCACCAGTTCCTCCTCGGAGAGCCGGCCGTCCTCCTCGTCGCGCACGGCGACCAGGGCGGACAGAAGGTCGTCCTGGGGACGGCGGCGTTT
Source organism: Streptomyces sp. NPDC031379 (assembly GCF_055569615.1). Taxonomy (NCBI): domain Bacteria; kingdom Bacillati; phylum Actinomycetota; class Actinomycetes; order Kitasatosporales; family Streptomycetaceae; genus Streptomyces; species Streptomyces sp. NPDC031379. The sequence continues at coordinate 129,379 of NZ_JBVIIT010000016.1, forward strand.
GTCCGCGACCAGGCCGGCCAGCAGCCCGTGCAGAGCGGCCAGCGCCGCGCGGTGCCCCGGCGAGGCCACCTGGAGCGCCTGCCCCGACCAGCGGCGGAAGTCCAGGTGGTGTTCCGACGGGATGCCGAGGAGTTCGGCGATCACCGTGGCCGGCAGCGGCGCGTTGAACGCCTCGACGAGGTCGGTCTCGCCGGCGGGCGGCATGGCGTCGATCAGGTCGTGGGCGATCTGCTCGATGCGCGGCGCCAGTCCGGCCGTACGGCGGGAGGTGAAGGCGGCCGAGGCCAGCCGGCGCAGCCGGGTGTGCTCGGGCGGGTCGGCCTCCATCATCTGCGCGCCGAGTCCGACCGCGGGCTGGTGCAGGACGTATCCGGCAGCGGCCAGGGCGTCGGCGGCGGGCGTGGCGTCCTTGAGCAGGGCGGGGTGGGTCAGCGCCTCCCGGGCCAGGTCGTAGCCGACGATCACCCAGCCCTTCAGGCCCAGGTGGAACTCGGCCGGGTGGATGGGGCCCAGCTCCCGGAGCCGGGCGTAGCGCGCGGGGGAGTCCGCCTTGAAGGCGTGATCGATGACCACCCTGCCGTCCTGGTACGGGCACTGCTCGTGCGTGCTCATGGCTGCCTCTTTTGTAGTCGCGGTCAGGTCGTCGTGATGAGAACGAGCCGTGTGCCGCGTACGTGCAGCACGGCCGGCCCGCGCACGGACGCGCCGAAGGGGCATGCGCACCGCGCATGCCCCTTCGGCGCCGGAGAACTCAGTTGTCGCTGTTGAAGATGGTCAGCACCTGGAGCACCTCCAGGTAGATCCACACCAGTGTCGTGGTGAGACCGAAGGCGGCCAGCCACGCCTCCTCGCGCGGGGCGCCGTAGGCGATGGCGTCCTCCACCTGCCGGAAGTCCAGGGCGAGGAAGGCCGCGCCGAGCAGGATGCCGATCACGCCGAAGACGATGCCGAGGCCGCCGCTGTGGAAGCCCAGGCCGTTGCCCGCGCCGAAGGCGGAGAAGAGCAGGTCGGCGACGAGCAGCAGGAGGAAACCGGTCGCGGCGGCGGCGACGAACCCGGCGAACCGCTGCGTGACGCGGATCCAGCGCATCCGGTAGGCGATGAGGACGCCCGCGGACACGGCGAAGGTGCCGAGCACCGCCTGGGCGACCACGCCCGGTGCGATGTACGTCGAGGTGGCGCTGGAGATGACACCGAGGAAGACACCCTCGAACGCCGCGTACCCGAGGATCAGCGCCGGGGACGGCGTCCGCCGGAAGGCCTGGATCATCGACAGGACGAAGGCGACGAGGGCGGCGCCCACGGCGATCCCGTAGGACCGGCCGATGGTCGCCTCGTCGACGGGCAGCAGGAGCCAGGACAGCACGGCCGTCAGCGCCACGGTGCCGAGCGTCGTCGCGGTGCGGACGATGACGTCGTCCATCGTGATCGCGGTCCGGGCGGCCCGGGCGTCGGTGTCGGGCCCCGCGCCCGTGGCCGGGGCGTAGGGGTTGGTCAGGTGGTCGCCCGCCGGCCGGCCTCCGGCCGTGGCGCCCACCGGGTGACGCATGTATGCGTCGGTGGGGCCGGCGTCACGGGCGGCGCCCCAGCGGGAGAAGATCGGGTTGCTGCTCTTCACGTCGTTCCTCCTCGTCCGCCGCGCGTGCGGCCTGCGGCAAAGCGTTGTCATCGGGCGCCCGGAGCGGCACACGTGTGACGGTGGCCGACCGCCGGGCCGACGACGGCAACCCTTGTGCGTCACCACTCTGACAGGTGACGCGACGGGAGGCAAGTCGTTCCGTCCCGACGCGCTCGCGGTCAGGCGGCGGGGGTGCCCGGGTCGTCGAGCAGGTTCGTCAGGAAGTCGTCCCAGTTCAGACCGTCCATCTCCGCTTCGGCCGGGACGACTTGGTAGGTGGCGTCGAGCCATTGCGCGAGTGGCGCGGTGGGCAGCTCGAACAGGGCCTCCACCTCGGCCGATTCGAGGAGCAGCCACGACGAGGGCCGCTCGCCGGGCAGCGTCGGCCACATCCGCACGTCGCCGGTGCCGCTCATCGCCGTCACGCCGTGGTGGAGGAGTTCACGGCCGATGCACCAGATGAGACTGGGTCCTCGTTCCGCCAGGAACTCGACCGTGATCACCGCGGGCATGCCCGGATCGAAGCGGAACTTCGCCCGCATCGGCAGCCGGGTGAACTCATCGAGCATCTGGTCGAGGTCCAGGAACAGCGAGGGCACCTGCTCGGGCGCCGGAAGCGCCCGCAGCTGTGGCTGATCAGGGTGCATGACGGGAGTTCCCCTCCGTGGGACGAGATCTGCGCCTCCCACTCTTCGCCGGGGGCGAAACCCGCACATCGGTCACTTGACGGTCAACCGCGTGACTGCGCGGGGCGTCGACACGGACACCGCGGCCCGTGCCGGCACGAGCCCCGTGCACAGTGACGTACGTGACGTAAGTCAAAGCACCGCCACGTAAGTCAAAGCACCGTCACCGCCGCGCCGCCGGGCGTCATCGAGCCGCGCGCACAAGGGCCCGGCCCGCACGGAGCGGAGCCGGGCCCGAATGCGCGAACCCGCGCGCGAATGCGCGAACCCGCGCCCGCGGTCGCGAGGAAGGACGGCCGTGGGCGCGGGAGTGGGCGGGTGTGCCGGGATGTCAGGTCACAGGAGCGAGGTTGGGGCCGGTGGTGCCCAGCTGCTCGGTGGACACCACCGGCGGCACCGGCCAGGTCACGCCCTTCGGCGGCCAGCTCTGCCCGGTCGCCTTCAGGAACTCGGCCGGCGGCTCGTACAGCGGCGGCTGGTTCCCGTCGGGGATCATCGAGGCCCACGCGACGCCCTCGGTACGGTCCTTGAACTCCTGCTTCATCGCGTCCAGCTGTTCCGGCTGCTCGATCAGGTCGATCGCGGCCGCCGCCAGGTAGCGGGCGGCGGACAGCAGCGCCTGGTGGCCGATGTTGGTGGCCGCCGTCGCGGTGACGCCCCAGTTGTGGTTCGGGATGCCGGGCGGGTAGGCCGCGGACAGCAGCACGGCGGTCGGCGCCTGCCAGCTGATGTCGGCGGTGTCGGTGGCCAGTCCGCCGGTGTAGGCGGCGGCCGGGGGAGCTAGCGGGGTCAGGCCGGTCGGCATGCCCACCTCGGGCTTGCCCAGCGACTTCTGCACCGCCTTGGCCAGGGCGTGGTCGGCGTCGGTGAACTTCGGGGCGCCGATCTGCTGCATGTTGTCGTTGAGCAGTTCCGCGCCGGCCTTGTTGGCGAGCAGGTTCCAGGTCGCCGAGTGGAACTTGTGCACCAGACGGGTCTGGCTGGCCTGGGCGGCCGCCTTGCCGCACGCCACGATCTTGTCGTACAGCACCTGGGCGCGTGCCGGGCTGCCCTCGCGGACGAAGAACCAGATGGAGCACATGTCCGGGGTCACGTTCGGGGCGCCACCGCCGTTGATGATCGCGTAGTGGAACCGCCCGGACGGGGCGACGTTCTTCTCCCGCAGGTACTCCGACATCGTCGCCATCAGCAGGGCACCGTCCAGGCCGCTCTTGTTGCCGAGCGGGGTGCCGCCGTGGCCGGAGGCGCCGAGGAAGGTGAACGTGGCCGAAATCAGCGCGCTGGTGGTGTTCCAGAACGGCACCGTGATGTTGAACGGGTGCCAGTCGAGGAAGGCGTCGAGGCCGGCGTAGACGCCCTCCTTGACCGCATACGCCTTGCCGACGAGCTGTTCCTCGCCCGCGCTGCCGAACAGCTTGACCCGGGCCTTCAGCCCGTTCGTGCGGATCGCGTGCGCCACGGCGATCGCCGCGGCGGTGCCGCCCGCGCCGAGGGTGTTGTGGGCGTCGCCGTGGCCGGCGCCGTAGGTGGGGCCGTAGGCGTCGTAGTTGTAGACCAGCGGGTCGTGGGTGCCCACGCCCTTCTTCTGCGACAAGCCGGGCAGGGCGTCGTACTCGGCGTTGAAACCGAGTACCGGGCCCTCGGTGCCGTAGGTGGCGACGAAGGCGGTCGGGAAGCCGGCCGAACCCCACTCGATGGTGAAGCCGTTGTCCTGCAGCAGCTTGGCGTGGGCGAGGGAGGACTTCCACTCGCGCAGCGACAGCTCCGCGTGCTCCCACACGTCGTCGCTCAGCTTGGTGATCGCGTCCTCGTCGGCCGTGATCCAGTCCAGCGCGGTCTGCTTGGCCGCGGTGTCCTGGGCCAGCCCCTTGGGCGCCTTGTAGGTGGCCGGGGAGACGCCGGTCTTCTCGTCGTGGCCGAGGGTCGCGGCGAGCACCGGGTCGGCCTGGAGGATGGCCGCGGTGGTCGCGGTGGCGCTCAGGCCGAACATCTTCAGCAGGCGTCGGCGGCCAGGTTGGAAGTCGTTCACGTCAGTCTCGTCCTCGAAGTGTGAGGGAAGGGCCGGACGACCGGCTCCGCGACATGTGGTCGTGGCATGTCACCAAGGATCATATGTGTCTAACAGGTGGACACACGTTGCTTATCGGCCGACTCCCACGTCTGTATGAGAGTCCGTCGCTCGATCGCCGGCCGAGGCCCTCAACGACCGCCTCGCACCTCGCGTGGTGACGAGGGAGAGTGACGTCTCATCAGTCTGCGAATGCAGACAACGGGACGTGTGCTCGACCGAGGGGAATATCGGGGCGGACCGAAGCATTCACACGTGTGAGCGGCGGGCCGCCCGGCGTGTCCCCGCGTCCCCCTGGTCTTTCCACAGAGAGGCACACCTCATGACCGCCGTGACAGGAACCCTCGTCGACATCGCCACCGCAGACGGCACCGCCGACGCCTATCTCGTCCACCCGGCCGACGGCAGAGCACACCCGGGGGTCCTCATGTACCAGGACGCTTTCGGGCTGCGCCCGCATCTGAAGAAGATGGCCGACCGGCTGGCGGCCTCCGGCTACACGGTGCTCGTCCCGAACGTCTTCTACCGGCACGGGCGTGCCCCGGTCGTGGACCTGCCCGAGTTCATCGACATGGAGGCCCGCCCGGACATCGTCCAGAAGGTCGTCCCGATCATGGAGTCGCTCACCGCGGAACTGACCGAGCGCGATGCGGAGGCCTACCTGGCGTGGTTCGCGGACTCGCCCCTGGTCACGGACGGGCCGGTCGGCATCACCGGCTACTGCATGGGGGCCCGGCTGGCCCTGTACACGGCCGGTACGCACCCGGACCGGGTCGCGGCGGCGGCGGGCTTCCACGGGGGCGGGCTGGCGAGCGACGCGCCCGACAGCCCGCACCTGCTCGCCGACCGGGTCACCGCCGAGCTGTATTTCGCGCACGCCGACGAGGACCCGTCGATGCCCGAGGAACAAGCTCGCCGTCTGGAGGAAGCGTTCACCGAAGCGGGCGTCAAGCACCGGTGCGAGGTCTACGAGGGAGCGCACCACGGCTACACCCAGTCCGACACCGCCGCTTACGACCCTGGCGCGGCTCAGCGGCACTGGACGGAACTGCTCGCCCTCTTCGCCCGTACCCTCTGAGGACATCGCACCGCCGGCTGGATCCTTCGCCCCCGGGTCGGAAGCCGGCGAACCTGGGGCGCCCCGCTGCACGTGTCTTTCATGGCGACGGGCACACGTCGTGCCGGTGCGGCGTCAGAAGGCGCCGCACTCATGTCCCGTGTCCGGGAAGGCCCGGGAAGGTACCGGAAGGTCCGGACGAGAGCAGGGAGACGCCCCAGATGCACCACCCCGACGCTGAGTCCCCGGTCGCGGGCCCCGAGACGCTGGTAGCCGGGCGGTACCGGCTGCTGTCCAGGCTCGGGGAGGGCGGCATGGGAACGGTCTGGCGTGCCCGTGACGAAGTGCTGCGCCGCGAGGTCGCCGTCAAGGAGGTGCGCGCCCCGGCCGGGCTGCCCGCGGAGAGGGTCGAGCGGATGTACGCCCGGCTGGAGCGGGAGGCGTGGGCCGCGGCCCGGATCACCGCTCGCAACGTGGTCACCGTCCATGACGTGGTCACCCACGAGGGCCGGCCCTGGATCGTGATGGAACTCGTCCGCGGCAGGTCGCTCGCCGACCTTCTCAGCGCCGAAGGCGCGTTGCCGCCCCGGGAGGCCGCGCGTGTCGGTGCCGAAGTACTGAACGCGCTGCGTGCCGCGCACGCCGCCGGGGTGTTGCACCGCGACGTGAAACCCGCCAACGTCCTGCTCGCCGACGACGGCAGAGTGGTGCTCAGCGACTTCGGCATCGCGATGCTGCAGGACGACACCGCGCTGACCCTCACCGGTGAGGTGGTCGGCTCACCCGAGTTCATCGCGCCGGAACAGGCCTTGGGCCGCACCCCGGACACCGCGGCCGACCTCTGGTCCCTCGGCGTCCTGCTCTACGCCGCCGTTCAGGGGCGGTCGCCCTTCCGGCAGAACACCGCCCTGAACACGCTGCGCGCCGTCGTCGACACCGACCCGCCCCGCCCGCACCGGGCCGGACCGCTCACCGCCGTCATCAACGGCCTCTTGCGCAAGAACCCGGCCGAACGGCTCTCCGCCGAGCGGACGGAAGAGGAACTGCGACGCATCGCCACCGACGCCACCACGGGCCCGGGCAGCTGGGCGACGGTCGGCATGGAGACGCCTGCCGTGCCGGTGCCGGTCGTGTCGGACGCCGCGGTGACGGCTTCGGTCGAGGCGGCCGACGTGTTCGTGCGGGCGTCGCCGGACACCGCAGCAACGGCCGGCCTCGAGACGCCTGCCGTGTCGGGCACCGCGGTGACGGCTTCGGTCGAGACGCCTGCCGTCCCGGTGCCGGTCGTGTCGGACGCCGCGGTGACGGCCCCGGCCGAGGTGGTCGACGTGTCCGTGCGGGCGTCGTCGGACAGCACGGCGACGGCCGCCCTCGAGACGCCCGCCACCCCGTCGTGGCCAGCTCACCCAGACGGCTCGGTGACAACCGCCGACGCCATGGCCGTCCTCCCGCCGCTCCCGGCGCCGGTTCCCCACCCGGGGCAGGCTCCGCCCGGGCCCGGTGCGGCGACGGCGCCCGTGACCGTCCTCGCCGCGGCCCCCGCGACCACGGCCCCCGCGACCACGGCCCCCGCGACCACGGCCCCCTCGATCACGGCCCCCGCGACCACGGCCCCCTCGATCACGGCCCCCGCGACCACGGCCCCCGTGACCACGGCCGTTGCGCCGCGGCGCGGTCGCCGGACGGTGTATTGGCTGACGGCCGTGGGGATCGTGTGCGTTCTGCTCCTGGCCGGGCTGAGACATGTGCTGGCGGACAGGAATTCGGCAGGCGACGATGGTCCGGAGGCCTCGGCCGGGCAGCCCGTCACCGTGACGGTCACGGGCGCGAACACGACGTACGCGGGAGCCTGCCCGCCGCCGCAGACGCGGGCCCTCGCCTTCACGGCCACCTTCGAGGTGACGCGGCTGCCCGTGCAAGTGTCCTACCGGTGGGTGTCGGCACAGGGAGCGGTGGTCGACCCGCACTGGCGGACGCTGTCCTTCCCGGCTGGCGGCCCCCACCCGCACCGGGAGACGGTGCGGGTGACGACGTACGCGCGGGCCGGGACGCTGTCGAGTGCGATGGCCGTGGAGATCCGGTCGCCGCTGGAGAAGGTGTCCGACGCCGTGCCCTTCTCTCTGACATGCTCGCCGTAGACGTACCCTACGCCGGGATGGTGTGAACCCGGCGAACCCGATCCTCCGTGTTCATGGCGGGCCGGTCGGCCCCCCTGGCCGGACGGACCGCGTAGCGCCGTTCCGTCCCGGCGGGAACACGTGTCTGCGAGGAGTGCGGGTGTCGTCGGTCATCGTGGGGCGCACGGGCCCCTTCACAGGGCAGATCGCGGTGCTGGGCACCGCGCCCCTGCGGTTCGGGCGCAAGAGCGACAACGACGTGGTCATCGTCAGCGCCAGCGCCTCGCGCCTGCACGCCGAGATCGTCGCGGAGGGTGACGCGTACGTCCTGCACGACCGCGGCAGCAGGAACGGGACCTACGTCGACGACCGCCGCGTCACCCGGCAAATACTCAGCGCGGGCGACATCGTCAGGATCGGTGACGAGACCTTCCTCTTCGAGACGCAGGAAGCCCTGGAGACGGTCATGGACCTCTCCCGGCTCGATCCGTCCCCCGACCCGTCCGCGGCCGATCCCGGCCTCCTGCGGGTCACGGTCGCCGGCGGCGGTCCGGTCGGTCTCGCCTTCGCCCTGTTGCTGGAGGACGCGCTGCCGGGCCGGGTGGCCGTCACCGTGTACGACGGGCGGTGGATCGCGGCCGGCCCCTCGGTGGCGTGGAAGGACGAGACGCACGGCAACGCCCGCCGTCGGCAGGTCGTGACCGTCCAGAGCAGGCAGTACCTCGCGCTGACCGAGGAGATGCGGTCCGCGCTGTTCGGCGAGGGCCACTTCTCGGAGATGTGGCCGGTCGGACCGGACTCCGTCGACGGCGAGCCGCCCCGCAACATCCGCATCGCCCATGTCGAGGACCGGCTGCTGGAACTGGCCCGCGCCAAACCGGCGATCCGCCTCGTGCCCCGCCGTTTCGACCCCGCGGAGCAGGAAGAACGCCTCGCGCACGAACACGTCCTGGCGATCTGCGAGGGCGGACGCTCCCGGACCCGCGAGCACTTCGGAGACCGCTTCGGCGCGGCCGACGCCTCCGTCTACTCCCTCGACGGCGAGCACCTCCAGGACGTGGTGCTCGGCCTGCGCGTCAAGTCCTCGCTCACGGACCCGATGAGCGTGCTGCTGACCGTGGCGCAGAACAGGTTCCTGCTCAACTCGCTGCGCGGCGAGGGCTTCCTGAACATGCGGCTCACCCGTGACGAGGCCCGCAACGTCGTCGGCATCGACCCCGTGCGCCAGGTCTTCGAGGAGTGCATCGCCGCGCGCCCCTGCGTGATGAGCCGCCACGACGGCAACGAGTTCGTCTGCCCCACCCACGGCACCCTGTTCCTGCCCGCCCTGCTGCGCGGTTCGCCGCTGTGGAAGCGGATCGAGGAAGGCCTGCGGTTGTTCGGCGTGGCCGAGGACGACCTGAGCGCCGTCACCTCGTTCCGCCTGGACATGGTCCAGCGCCCCCGCTTCACCGCACAGCTCAGCCGCGCCACCGCGACGACCCCGGGCACCTACGGCTTCCTGCTGGGCGACGCGGCCAACGCCATCCACTTCTGGCCCGGACGCGGACTCAACAGCGGCCTCGCCTCCGCCGTGTCCCTGGCCCGCTCGCTCGGCCGGGCCTGGCGGGGCCGGCCCCTGCGCGACGCCGACTTCATCCGGCACGAGGCCGCGATGTCCATGCTCCAGTACCGGCACAAGAGCCGGGCCTGGAACGCCATGGTCACCACCGACGAGCAGGGCGTCACCCGCGCCATCAAGGACGTCATCGCCCGCAGCATGGAGCAGGACCCGGCAACCGGCGCGGCCGGGCCCGAGACGGGGCAGTCCGACCTGGACGCGCTGCTGGAGCGGATGCGCGCGATCCGCGAACGCCTCGCACCCCGTCTGCCGGGCATGCCCACCGACGAGGAACTACGCGACCACCTCGGCACGCTCCAGCCGACGACCCTGCGCACGCTGTGCGACAGCGGCGCGTGGGACACGCTGATCGTCGGCGGCGAGGAGGCGGACATCGACCTCTTCTACCAGTCGGACGCCCCCGTCCACGTCTCCCTACCCCAGGACCCGCGGGTCGCCCCGGAGTTCCGGGCCGGCGCCCCGCAGGACCCGCGCGTCGCCGGTCGCGAGCCAGGTGCCCCGGAGCCGGCCCTCGGCTGACCGGACGAACCATCCGGGGCCTTCGGACCGTGCATCCCACGTAGGAGAACCGGCGCGGTGCCGGACCACGCGCCGGACCGCTCGGACCCAGACTCGAGCCCGGCCCTCAGCGGGGCGGAGCGGTGCCGGAACCCGGTGTGGGCGCCGGGTCGATCCGGATCGTCGCGGCCCGTGCCTCCGGGCTGGTGACGAGGGCGTCGGCGAGCCGGCCGTACTTGGCGCGGAAGGCGGCGTCGATCCCGGGGGAGAGGGCGAGGCCTCGGGTCTCCAGCAGGACGTCCCGGCTGACACCGGCCACCAGGATCCGTCCGCGGCCGCGGTCCCGCGCCGCCCGGTACCAGCGGGAGCGGACTCCCCGGTAGGCGCGGACGTACAGCTCGCCGTCGACGACCACCATGCCGATCTCCACGCCCTCGCGGCCGCCGTCCCCGGCGGTCAGGACGAGGGCGTTGGTCTCGGAGAGCAGGGCTTGGTCCTCGGGTGTCCAGACGCTCATCGGGTCAGGTCCTCCGTCCGTTCGGGGCCGGGCTCCTGCGCGGTCCAGGAGGTGAGGATGCGCAGGGCGTCGTGGGAGGGGCTGCCGGGCTCGGCGGTCAGCACCATCAGGCGCTGTCCGGAGCCGTCGGGGCTGCCCCAGGTGTCGCAGTCGAGGGTGAGGTCGCCGACCAGGGGATGCCGGTAGTGCTTGGTGCCGTAGCCGGCGCTGGTGACGCGGTGTTCGGCCCACCAGATGCGGAAGTCTGGGTCCCGCACGGACAACTCGCCGACGAGACGGGCGAGTTCGGGGTCGTCAGGGTCGGCGGCGGCCTCCATGCGCAGCGCGGCCACCGCGTCGCGGGCGTCGTGCGCCCACTCCCGGTGCATCTCCCGGACCGCCGGGGCGGTGAAGAGCAGGTGCACATAGTTCCGGCGGGCCGGCGGGAGCGCGGCGAAGTCGGTGTAGAGGGCCGCGGCGGCCGGGTTCCAGGCCAGCACGTCCAGGCGCTTGCCGAGCACGAGCGCGGGCGCCTGGGCGAGCTGGTCGAGCAGGCGGCGCATGGCGGGCCGCAGGCGCTGGGCGGTCCGGCGACGGCGCGGCCGGTCGTCGGCCCGGCCCGCGAGTTCGTACAGATACCGCTTCTGGTCGTCGTCGAGGCGCAGGGCGCGGACCAGGGTGCCGAGGACAGGGGCCGAGGCCCGGACCCGGCCCTGTTCCAGCCGGGTGTAGTAGTCCACGCTGATCGCGGCGAGCCGGGCGACCTCCTCGCGGCGCAGCCCCGCGACCCGGCGCGCGGAGCCCGTCTCGGGCAGGCCGCACTCCTGCGGCGTCAGCTGCGCCCGACGGGCCCTGAGAAAGGCGCCGAGGTGGGAAGGGGATGCCGAATTCATGCTCTCCAGTGTCGGGCCCGCACCCCGATGGCGACACATGTGTGAGGGGGCAGGTTCCTTCCCGGGCAGGAACTCACCTTGCCTGCAGAGGGCCCGCGAAGGACTTGCGCAGGGACGAAGGGGCGGCGAGGGGGAGCAGTGAGGCGAGCATCTTGCCCTTGAAGGTGCTCGGCTCCCGCGTCAGCTCGACGTCGACCCGGGTGCCGTCACCCTCGGGGGTCATCCGGAAGACCCAGCCGCCGCCGGCTCCGAAGAGCTTGGAGTCGAGGGTGGTGATGGTGACCGTGTCACCGTCCGGCTCCCACTCGTAGCGTGCGCGCTCCCAGGCGGCGGCGGTGCCTTCGGTGACCTCGGCCCAGGTGTCGCCGAGGCCGTGGACCTCGAAGTGTTCGGCGTCGATCGTGGGCCAGGCCTTCGCCCGGGAGGGGCTGAAGTCGGTCAGCACCTCCAGCACGTCCTTGGGGCTGAGCGTGGAGACGAGATGGAACCGTACGACTGCCATGGGGGCTTCCTCACCGAGAAGTAACTGTTCTGACCGGTGACGAGAGATTCCCATGGGCTCGCGTCACCTGTCAAGGCGGTTACTCTGGAAGGGTGTTCACTGTCCGGCCAGGAGGATGACGTGAGACATGTGTTTCCGTGCGGGACGACCACCCTCGACTTCGTGGGCACCCTCCAGGAACGGCGTGCGCCCGTTCCGATCGAGCGGATCGGCTCCCCGGGGCTGCTCGACTCCTGGTTCGTGGAGTCCGGGCTGCTCGACGAGCGGCCCGGATCCGGCCCCGCGGACCTGCGCGCGGCCCTGGAACTCCGAGAGGCGATCCACCTGCTGGTGCGGGCTCGTCTCGCCGGCGGCCCCCTCCCCGCCCGGGCGGTCACCGCGGTGAACCGGCGGGCCGCCGGAGCGCCGGTGGCCATGAGGCTGGGGCCCGGCGGCACGAGCCGTTCCGGTACGGCCGCCCAGGCCCTGGCCGACCTCGCCCGCGAGGCGGTCGAGATCATCGCGGGCCGGGAGGCGGCGCTGCTGCGCGAGTGCGGGCGCCCCGACTGCACATACGTCTACCTCGACCGCTCCCGGGGCCGCCGGAGGGAATGGTGCGCGATGCAGACCTGCGGGAACCGCGTCAAGGCGGCCGCCCTGCGGGCACGTCGCCGACGGTGAAGGCCGTGCGCCCGAACTGCCGCGCATCCGCGTCCGGGCGGGGGCGGTCCTGTTGTGCGTCTAAGACGGGGGTGGCCCGCTCGTGCGTCCAGGCGGGGACGGTCCTCTCGTGCGGGACCGTCCCCGCACCCCTCAGGCGCGGTTCTCGGCCTGGAACGTCCAGCTCTGCTTCTCCAGATCGGCGGTCAGGCCGATCAGCAGGTCCTGGGTCACGGCATCCGCCGGGCCGGTCTCCTCGATGCGCTTCCGCACCCCTGACCCCCAGCGCGGCGGCGCGTTCGGCCACCGTGTCGGCGTAGTCGCGCGCGGTGGTGACCACTTTCCGCATTCTCGAGGCCGCAGGTGTGCTGTGGATCAGTCGTTTGACTGCCGCCTGGGGAGGACGGGATGAGAGGAACATCCCGTTCGCGCTCACGCATCAGGGACCGAAGGGACCGCCTTGCCGTCACATGACCGACGACCATGGGGGTCTCAGTCGAGGACCCTCAGCGCCCCGGCGACGGCCGGTTCCAGGAACGCCCGATCGGCGCGCGCCTGGCTCATGACGTGCAGGCCCTGGATGAACGTCGTGAGGAAGCGGGCCAGTTCCACCGGACTGCGCTCGCCGGCCAGCTCCCCCCGTACCCGGGCGCGTTCCAGTGCCTCGGTCAGCACTGCCTCCACGGCGGTCATGGCCGTGCGCACCTGCTCCATGGTGCCGTCGTGGGCCGCACGTTCGACGGTCGCGTTGACCAGCAGACACCCGCGTTCCGGGTCGGCGGCGTCGGCCGTGACCATCGCGAGCAGCAACCCCCTCAAGGCCGTACGGATGTCGCCTCCCGCCCGCACGTCCCGGTCGAGCGCCGCGACCAGACCCTCGCAGTACCGTTGCAGGGCCTGGGCGTAGAGACCGTCCTTCGAACCGAACGCGGCGTACAGGCTGCCGCTGCCGATGCCCAGCAGCGCCGTCAGCCGTGGCATCGGCGTGGCGCGGTAGCCCAGCCTCCAGAACAGGTCCATGGCCTGCTCCACAGCCGCGTCGGTGTCGAATCCTCGAGGTCGTGCCACACCGAGATCCTTTCGTCGGTCGAGTCGTCAAGCGTGTATGAGGGTCTGGCCGTGGTTCACGGTGCGGCACGGGCGGAGGCGTCGCAGGGACCGGGGTCCGGCCCTGACTCTGACAGGTGCGGCCACCTGGCAGCATGAGTCGATCGACTGCATACGTGAAGCCGTGGGCCGCCTTCCTGCCGTGGCCGGAAGGTCGCGTTCCATATCGATCCGGGCAGGGACATGCCCGGCCGGGTGTGGTGGGGTTAGCCTCGACGCCATTGACGGCAACAGCCCGAGGACCAACATGCAGGTGCACCTGAACCCCCCGCTGGAGCCCGCTAGCGCGCCCCGGCATGCCGCAGCCATCGTCGCGGCCGCGGCCGACATCAGCGGTGCAGAGCTGGACTACAGTCCGGAGAGCATCGATCTGGTGGAGGACATCGTCGACGGCTTCCGGGCCGAAGGTGTGACCGGCGAGGACATGGCGGAATCCCTTGTCGCCTTCGGCTGTTACGTCGGCGAGATCCTGACGCGCCACATCGGCGGAGCCTGGCGGCACGCCCCGGCCGCTCACCCCACGACCGCCCCCCTCGTCGTGGAGCTGCCGGACGCACGGGAGTGCCACCCGATCGACTGGGTCTTCAGCCGTCTGGAGTACGGAGCCGACGTCAGCATCCGTGACCTCTACGCGGCGGCAGGTGCGGACAGCGCGTTCCCGGACGAGCGGACATGAGGGTGAGCACGTGTGCCGGTTTCCGGTACGTATGCGTGACTCGGGTGAGGGTGTGCACGGACGGGCAGGGCGGTGAACGCGCATGTGGGAGGTGAGCATGCGCACGCGAGGACGCCTGCGGACGCGACCGCGGTGCGCCGGGGGAGTGCGGGAGGGCACGGAATGAGCGCGCACATCGGCTCGGACGGCGTCGGTGCGGACGACACCTGCCTGGTCGGCCGGGAGCGGGAACGGGAACTGGTGGCCGCACTGCTGACGGCCCTGCCCCGGGGCGGCGGGCGGGTGCTCCACCTGAGCGGTGCTCCGGGCACGGGCAAGTCCGCCGTCATCCGCTTCGCCGCGGCGGCGGCCGTGCGCCAGGGCATACGTGTGCTGTCGACGGCGTGGGCGCCCGGCGAGCGAGGACTGCGGCACGCCGCGCTGCACGGCCTCCTGCGTCCCGTCCTGGCGCAGGTCCCCGACCTGCCGGACCGCGAACGCGCCGTACTGGACTCCGCGTTCGGGGGCGTCCCGGCCATGCCGGCCCCCGCGCAGCCGACCCCGCCGGCTCCCGCGCGACTGGCCGCGGCCGCGGTGCGCCTGCTCGCCATGACGTCGGAACCGGTGCTGCTGTGCGTGGACGACCTCGACCGGCTCGACGCCGCGAGCCGTGACACCCTGCGCGCCCTGGCCCGGCTCTGCGACGAGACACGGGTGGGCATGATCGTCGCGGAGCGCGCCGCCCCCGTCGCCTGGCCTGGTCCGAACGCACGCACGGTGACCCTCGGGAGCCTGCCCTCTTTTCAGGCCCGCGCACTGGTCGCTCGTGCCGGCCGGGCCACCGGGTACGCCGAGGAGCAACTCGTCCTCGCCGTGGCGCGGGGGAACCCGCTCGCCCTGACCGAACTCTCCCTGGGCGGTGGCCATCTCGGGGACGCGGCGGGCTTCGGCATGCTGCCGGCGACGTCCCGTCTGGCCGAGGCGTACGCGGAGGACGTGGAGGTGTTGTCGGCACCAGCCCGCGGTGTACTGCTCACGGCGGCGCTGAGCGCCTCGCCGGTCACGCGGGACATCCTGCGCGCCGGCACCTTGCTGCTGGGCAGCAGCCACGCGGCTCGAGCGGGCCTCGCGGAGACGATCGCCCGCGGACTCGTCGTCGAGTCGGCCGGAGCGGTCGAGTCGGTGGGAGCCGTTGAGGCCGACGGCGGTACGGGAGATGTCGAGTCGGCCGAAGTCGTTGAAGCGGTCGGGGCGGTCGGGGCCCTTCGAACCGCTGAGGTCGTCGGAGCCGGCGGAGGCGCCGGGTCGGTCGGGGCCGTTGAGTCGGCCGAGGTCGTCGAACGGGTCGGTGCCGTCCGTGCTGTCGAGCCCGGCGAGGCCGGCAAGCCCGTTGAGGCCGTCGAAGCCATCGAGGCCGTCGAAGCCATCGAGTCGGCCGAAGCCGTCGAACCGGTCCGAGGGGCCGGGGCCCTTGGAGCCGCTGAGGTCGTCGTAGCTACCGGCGCGGACGAGCCGGCCGGAGCCGTAGAGGCCGTCGGAGTGGTCATGGCGGCCGGAGCCATGGAGCCGGGCGGTGCCGTCGAGCCCCGCGAGGAGGACCGTCGGCTGTGCTTCCCCGAGCCGCTGGTCCGTCCTGCCGTTCTGCGCCTGGAGTCGGCGGCCCGGCGCCTGGCCGCTCACGCCGCGCTCGGGCGGAGTCTCAGCAGCCTTCCCCACGCCGCCTGGCACGCGGCCCAGTGCGCGGCGGGCCCCGACGAGGAACTCGCGCGGCGGCTGGAGTCGCTGGCGGCCGGCCCCCGTTCGGACACCGCCGTGCTCCTGGCCCTTGCCGCGCTGGAACGCGCGGCCCGCCTCTCCCCGGACCCGGAACGGCGGGCGGCCCGGCTGCTGCGCGCCGCCGAACTCGCCTGCGACCACGGGCTGGTGGACCAGGCGCTCCGGTACGCCCGCCAGATCGACCCGACCGAGCTGGGGACGTTCGGACGTGCCCTGCTGCTCTGGGTGCACGACCTGCTCCCGGGCAGCAGCGCGGTCGGCCGGGACCGGATCGCCGAACTGTGCGAGGCGGCGCGCGCCGTCGCCGCGCAGGACCCCGCGCTCGCGCAGAAACTGCTGCACGCGGCGGCACGCAGATGCTGGTGGCACCAGCCCGGATCCGGCGAACGCCGCGTGGTCCTGCGGGCGTTCGAGGACCTGCGGTCCGGGCCCAGGGACGCACGGGACCTCGCCGTCATGGCGCTGACCGACCCACTGTCGACGCCGCGCGTGATGGCCCCACACCCCTCCACCGGGCCGTCCGACGCCGCGGCTCGGAACTCCGCCCCTGAACTGTCCGATGCGGCGGCCGGGCACTCCGCCCCGCTCCCCGCCCCCCGACTGCCCGACGGTGATGAGCAGATGCTGGTCGGGCAGGTTGCGCATCTCAGTGCCGATCTCGAGCGGGCGGCGTCGCTTCTCGCGGAGGCGGAGGCGGTTGTTCGTGCCGGTGGGCGGTACGGAAGGCTGCCGCAGATCCTCGTACCGAGGGCGATGGGGCTGATCTGGCTCGACACCCAGTGGCAGACCGCCCAGGCACTGGCCGAGGAGGGCCGGATGGTCGCCGAGCGGACGGGGCAGCCCGACTGGGCGGCGAGGGCCGCCGGCACGCTGGGCATTCTCGCGGCCTTGCGGGGACACCACGACAGGGCGCTGGAGTGCGCTGCGGAGGTCGAGGAGGCTTCCCTGCGCCTCGGTCAGAACCGGCAGCTGAACCTGGCCGCGCTGGCCCGCGCGCTCACCGCGTCCGGCACGGGCCGCTACGCGGAGGCCCACACCCGACTGCGCTCCCTGTTCGCGGACCCGGCGACACCGTACGCCTTCGAGCAGTTCTGGGGGCTCGCCTTCCTGGCCGAGGCGGCGCTGCCCGCCGGAGAGCAGGCCGACGCCAGGGCCGTCGTCGAGCACGTCACGGCCCTGACGAAGGCGGGGCGCGCACCCCTGCTGCGACGGATCCTGGCGTACGCCGACGCGGTCCTCGCCCCGGACGACGAGGCGGAAGCCCGCTACCGCCGGGCACTGCGGCCCGGGGCCGAGACCTGGCCACTGCTGCACGGCATGACCCAGTTCGGCTACGGAGCCTGGCTCAGGCGCCGGCGCCGCGTCACCGAGTCCCGCACGCCGCTGGCCACCGCCGAGGCCGTGTTCCGGGCCCTGGGAGCCCTGCCCCGCGCGGAGCAGGCGGCATCCGAACTCAGGGCGACGGGCCAGGCTGCGGACGGGCACTCCCGCGGGGACGACATCGCCCGCGCGCTGTCGCCGCAGCAACTCACCATCGCCCGCTTGGCCGCCCGCGGCCTCACCAACCGTGCCATCGGAGAACAACTGCGCCTGTCACCCCGTACCGTCGCCTCGCACCTGTACCAGATCTTCCCGAAGCTGGGCGTCACCTCCCGCGCACAGCTCGCCGCGAGGTTCGGCGAGAAGTGAGTTCCCGCGAGAAGTGAGGCCCGGCCGACGTCAGGCCGCGTGACGGTCCCGCAGCACCTCGGCGAGCTGCGCCCGCGCCGTCACACCCAGCCGGGGGAAGATGCGGTAGAGGTACGCCCCGATGGTCCGCGGCGACAGACCGAGCCGTTCGCCGATCTCACGGTTGGACAGCCCGTGCCCGGCGAGTTCGGCGATCCGCAGCTCCTGGGGGGTGAGCAGGTCGCGGGCCGCGGCCGGCCGGAGCGTGCCCGGGGTGCCGCTGTCCGCGCGTTCCCCGGAGGCCCGCAGCTCCGCGGCGATCCGCGCGGCGCGTGCTTCGGCACCCAGCATCGTGAAGCCGGCCGCCGCCCGGTGCAGGGCGGCACGGGAATCGGCGAACTGCCGCCGGCGCCGCAGCCGCCGCCCCTGGGCCAGACGCAGCGGCGCCTCCAGGCACGGCCAGCGGGACAGGCCCTCGGCGAAGGCCCGTTCGGGCAGTGCCTGGGCGTCCTCGTCGTCCGCGAGGACGGCGCGCGCCACCGCCAGCCGGGCGGCGACCACCGGCGCGCACTGCGCACCCAGTTCCGCTTCGACGCGGTCGAGCGTCGCGAGCGCCTCCTCGGAGGCGTTCTCGGCCTCGGCTGCCTCCGCGAAGGGCACCAGGGCGAACAGGGCCGCCGGGCGGGTGTGCGGGCCCGCGAGAAGGGACGACAACACCGGAAGGGCGGCCCCGAACGCGCCGCCCTCCACCAGGGCACAGGCCGTGCCGACCGCGAGCACCGCGTCGATCGAACGCACCGAGCGCCGGGCCGCCTCCAGGTCGGCGGCACCGGCCGGACGTACCGTGCCGCCGGTGCGCAGACCTCGTACGAGATCCTCCAGAAGGCGGGCGGCTGCCGCGTGATGGCCCTGGCCGTACACCTCGGCGAGTTCCGCGCACCGCCGGAACGCGTGGCCGCCCTGGCCGTGGTCGGCCATGGCCAGGTGGGCCAGCCCCTGCCGGAGCAGCACCCGGGGCAGCTGGTCGGGCAGGTCGTGGAAGCGGTGGCGGCGCTCCGCCTGCCGGTACAGGTCCAGCGCCCGCAGTGGGTCACCCGCCAGCAGCGCGGACTCACCCAGGCGTTCGAGGTCGCGTACGGGCACCTCGGCCAGGTGCCGGACGGCGGACACCCCCGCGAGGACGGTCGCGGCACGGTGGACCGGGCCGGCCGTCGCCATGGCGTGCAGCAGCCGGGGATCGTCCGAGCGGTCCGGCATCCCGTCGAGGAAGGCCAGCAGCGCCTCGGCGCGCTCGTCGTCGCCCGCGACCGCGGGCGCCGTGATCCGGGCGAGTTCCAGCGCGTTCTCCTGTTCGGCGGCATCGGCCGGCGCGGGCCAGGCGGCGGGGTCGGCCGGCGGCTGCCCGCCGTTCCCGGTCCGTGCCAGGGTCTCGGCGCACAACGTGCCCAGGGGGCCGAGCGGTTGGCGCAGCGCGCGGTGCGCCAGCGTCCGTGTCATGCGCTCCAGGCCGAGGACATGGGCGAGCTGGGCGGCGCGCAGGGTGCAGCGGCCCCGGTCCGCGGGCGTCACGTACAGGTCGGCCGCCCGCCGCAGCAGCCGTACGGCCAGCGGCGGCTCGCACTGCTCCAGCGCGTGGCCGTGCACCGCCTCCAGGCGGCCGGCCAGCTCCGGGTCGCACCCCTGTACCGCCTGGGACCGGTGCCACAGCATCCGTACCGAACCGGGGGCCAGGACGGCGGCCAGGGCGGCGTGCGCGGCACGGCAGCGCCGCGGGTCCGTGCCGTGGACCACCGCCCCCGCCATCGCGGGGTGGCTGAAGTGGAGCCGCATGCCGTCGAACCCCACGAGACCCGCGCGTTCGGCGGGTTCCAGCGCCGCGAAGCCCAGCTCGGTGCCCGCGATCCGTGACGCGGCCGACAGCAGCCGCGGGAGGTCCCCCGCCGGGTGCAGCGCCGCCACCAGCAGCAGGTCCCGTGTCCCGGAGGGCAGGCGCGCGGTGCCGGGCGCCATGGCGGCGGCCAGCCGGTCGGACGAGGCGGGCATGCAGGGCAGGGAGTCCTCGGACCGGGCCGGGAGTTCAAGCAGCGCCAAGGGGTTGCCGGCCGCGGTCGCCAGCAGCTCGCGCATGGCCTGCGCGTCCAGGCCCGGACGCCGGGACGCCAGCAACTGGGCGGACTGGGCGGGGGTGAGCGGGCCGAGCGGCAGTGCGGGAAGACCGGCCAGGGGGGCCGGACGGGTGCGGTGCGGACGGGAGGTCATCAGCAGGGCCATCGGGTGGCCGCCCCCGGCCCGCCGGGCGACGAACGTCAGCACGTCCCTGCTGGGTGCGTCCAGCGCGTCCCAGTCGTCGACGGCGACCAGGAGGGGCTGCCCGGCGCGGCCGACCGACTCCAGAACGTCGAGTACGGCGAAGGACAGCCAGGACCGCCCGCCCGGCGCGGGGGCGCCGTCGACCAGCACCCGCTCCACGGCGTCGAGCGGCCCGGGGGCCGGTGACCGGCGCGGGCCCGCCAGGACCGGCCAGACGACCTGGAGCAGGCCGGACAGGTCGGGCGGGTTGCTGCCCCGGATGCCGGCGCAGCGCAGGACGCGCATGCCGGTGGCCGTCGCCTCGTGGACGGTGGCCTCCAGCAGCGCCGACTTGCCCGCACCGGCGTGCCCGGACACCACCCGGGCCGCTCCGTGGGCCGTCGCCTCGCACAGGAAGTCCTTCAGCGCCTGCAGTTCCGGGTCGCGGCCGACGAGCCCCGGGGCGCCCGGCAGCGCCCCGCGAAGGGGGGTGACGAGCGACAGCGCGGGCTGCGCCGACTCCTCGACCGCGGCGAGAGGGGAGAGCCTGGTCTGCGCGTTCATCGATGCCCCCTGTTCCGTGCGAACGATCCCATCCGTTCAGGGGAGCGCTCCCGTGCCTGCTCCCATCCCACTGGAGCGGAGGCTGCGGAACCAGGCAGTTCGCATGCAGCTTGCCCGGCTGCGGGAAGAATCCCCAGGCAGCGGGCGTGCGTCGGCGTCCCTCCGGACGGCAGGCGCCTCGCGCCGGGGCATCGCGGTGCCGTACGCCGAGGCGGGTCGGCTGAGGCCTGCGGGGAGGGCGCCGTGTGTCGAGGCGGGTCATGTTCAGCCTGCGGGGAGGGTGCCGTGTGTCGAGGTGGGGCATGTCCAGCTTGCTGGGAGGGCGTCGTGCGGTCGCGGGTCATGCCACGCCTGCCCCGTGGGCGCCGTCCGTCGGGGACGGGTCGGGTTCAGCCTGCTGGGAGGGTGTCGTACGCCGAGGCGGGTCGGGTTCAGCTTGCTGGGAGGGTGCCGTACGCCGAGGCGGGTCGGCTGAGGCCTGCGGGGAGGGCGCCGTGTGTCGAGGCGGGTCGGGTTCAGCCTGCGGGGAGGTTGCCGTCCGTCGGGGGCGGGTCGTGGCCGGCCTGCGCGGAGGGTGTCGTGCCGTCGCGGGTCGTGTCAGGCCCGCGCGGAGGGTGCCGTGCCGACGCGGGCCGCGTCAGGCCTCCTCGGCGGGTGCCTCGGGAGCGTCCAGGGCCCGCGCGTTGGCCCGCATCCGTGCTGCGCGCGGACTGTGGATCGCGCTCAGCAGATCGGCCGCCCGCAGCCAGCTCTCCCGCGCCCCCGCACGATCCCCCCGTTCCTGTTGCGCCGTCGCGAGGTGGTCGAGCACCTCGGCCTGGTTGTAGCCGTCGAAGGCCTCCCCGTAGAGCCGCAGCGACTCCTGGTAGTCCGCCATCGCGGCGTCGAGATCGCCGAGGCGTTGCCGGGCGTAGCCCATGGTGTCCCGGGCGGCGGCCTCGATACGGAGGTTGCCGTACCGCCGCAGCAGGGGGACCGCCTCCTCGCACAGGGCGATCGTCTCCTCGTACCGGCCGAGCAGGGCGAGATACCAGCCGACCGCGTTCATCTCGCGGG
The DNA here is from genome assembly GCF_055569615.1 of Streptomyces sp. NPDC031379. NCBI lineage: Bacteria > Bacillati > Actinomycetota > Actinomycetes > Kitasatosporales > Streptomycetaceae > Streptomyces > Streptomyces sp. NPDC031379. The sequence goes on from NZ_JBVIIT010000016.1 coordinate 150,689, forward strand.
CCGCGGCTCCGTCGTCCCCCTGCGCGCGGTAGATCTCCAGCGCCCTGCGGGCATGGTGCAGGGCCTCGGCGTGGCGTTTCTGACGACCGCGCACCCAGCCGATGCTCCGCTCGGTGGCCGCGCGCTCCTCCGGATCCAGCCGGTGCAGCAGCCCGAGCAGCGTCTCGACCTGCCGGTCGGCCTCGTCGGACTGGCCCGTCTCGGCCAGCGCGCGGGCGAGAGACCCGGAGTTCCGCGCGATGGCGGCCGGCTCGTCCAGCAGCAGCGCGGCGTCCAGGCCGATGCGTTTGGTCTCGATCTCCTCCGTCCAGCGGCCCATGATGGAGTAGTAACTCACCCAGTCCTGCGTGTTCATGCGGAACCACAGCAGCCGCGGATCGTCGAGGGAGCGCAGCGCCGCCGCGACCGTCGACTCCTCCTGGCGGAACCAGTCCAGCGCCTGCTCGCGGGAGCCGAGAAGGACGCGCGCCACCCCTTCGGCCGGAGGATCGACCGACTTGTGCTCGGAGCGCCCCACCAGCCGGCCGGCCACGTGGGCGTTGTAGCGCAGGTAGTCCAGCAGCCGGGTCTCGGCGCCGAGGCGGTCGTCCCGTTCCCGCTCGACGAGTTCGGCGCCGTAGGCCCGCACCAGGTCGTGCAGCACGTACAGCCCCTCCGCGTCCCGGGACAGCAGGTTCGCCGAGATCAGCTCCCGCAGATGCCGCCGGGCCGCCGCCGTCTCCACGCCCGCGAGCGACGCGGCGGCCTCCGCCGACACCGACGGCCCCGGATGCAGCGCCAGACACCGGAAGAACCGCGCGGTCCCGGGTGTCAGGGCCCGGTACGACCACGAGAACACGGCACGGACGTCGACCCGCCGGTCACCGCTGGACAGGGCGTCCAGCCGGAGCCGGGAATCCCGCAGTTCCCGCACCACCGGCCCCAGCGGAACCTGCGGCGACGCGCTCACCTGCGCCCCCACGATCGCCACCGCCAGCGGCAGGTACCCGCACAACTCCACCAGCTCCGACGCCGCCCGGGGCTCCGCCCGGCACCGCTCCTCGCCGATCCTGGCCGCCAGCGCGGTCAGCGCCTCCTCGCGCGTCCACACGTCCAGACCGACCAGCGTGGCGCCCTCGGTCACGGCCAGACCGGACAGCTGACTGCGCGAGGTGACGATGGTCAGACATCCCGCCGACGCCGGCAGCAGCGGCCTGACCTGCTCTTCGTCGCGCGCGTTGTCGAGTACGACGATCAGCCGCCGGGACGCCGTCCGCTCCCGGAACAGCGCCGACCGTTCCTCGGTGCCGCGCGGCACCGAGGAACTGGGTACTCCGAGCGCGTCGAGAAACCCGGCGAGGGCCTCCCCGGGGTCCAGAGGCCGTCCCGAGTCCTCGAAGCCGCGCAGGTTCACATAGAGCTGGCCGTCCGGGAAGCGGTCCGCCACCTGGTGGGCCCAGTGCACCGCGAGCGTCGTCTTGCCGACCCCCGCCATGCCGCCGATCGCGGAGATGACGACATGTGCTCCGCGCCCGGCGACGTGTGAGGTGAGCCGGTGGGCGGCCGCGAGCGCGTCCTTCCGGCCGCGGAACGTCGCGAGGTCCGGCGGCAGCTGCTGCGGGACGTTCGCCGTGCGCCGCATCGACGCCTCGACGAACCGGCGTCGCTCGTGCTCGTCCAGTTCCAGGGCGTCCATCAGCTCGCTCAGCGTCGCCTGCCGCGGCAGGCTCTGCCCGCGTTCCATGTCGCTGATGGCCCGCACACTCACCCCGGACGCTTCGGCCAGGCTCTCCAGCGTCAGCAGCGAACGCTGCCGTGCCGCACGCAACAGCCGGCCGAACTCCGCCTTGTCCATCCCCACCCCCAGTTCTGGAATGGCCATTAAAGCAAGAGGTGGGAACGGTCCGGGGCACCACGTCGGCCAGGGCGGATGCCGGTGGGTCACCCTGTCGGGGCCGGTCAGCTCGCGGCGGCGAGGTTGGTGGTGAAGAAGTCGGCCAGCTTGTCGATGGCGGGGTCGATGTACTCCTTCTTGTCGTGGAGGTCGACGTGGCTGGCGCCCTTGATGCGGTGCAGTTCCTTGGGGCCGGTGGCGCGTTGGTGTGCCTCGACGGCCGTCCAGGAGGTGACGGCGCGTTCGCCGATGATCTGGAGCATCGGGCGGGGGCCGATCAGCGGGACGGCGAAGAAGGCGTCGTAGAAGGCCAGCCTGTCGATGCTCTCCCAGGCCAGGAACTTCGCGGAGCGCTCGTGCTCACCGCGCGGGGTGCAGTAGTAGTCGAAGCCCTCGATGCCGTGTTCGCCGCCGAGCGCGCCTTCGTGTCGGCACGGCCGAGCCCGGCACACGTGTTTCCACTCCGGGCTGGGAGTCGCCCATACGCTCCGCGAGACCGGCCGGGACACCCTCTCGCCCCCATCGGCCCGTCGCCCCCGTCGGCCCCTGCGGCCCTTTTGGTTCCTCGCCCTCGCCGTCCCGTCGGCCTCGTCGGCCCGTCGGCCGCCCCGAGCCCGTCGGCCTCCTCGGCCCGTCGGCCGCGGCCCCACAGCGGATCGGCGTCGCCGCCCGGCACCTCGTCGAACCGGCGTGGCCAGTCGGCGCAGCCGGGCGCCGCGCGGACGAAGTGCTCCGCGTACTCGTCCCGGGCCGGCGCGTCGGTACGGGAGGTCTCGATGGCGCGGGCAGCGGCGACCAGGAAGGCGGTCATACCCACCCCCGCGACTCCGGTGCTGCTTCCTCGGGCGGTGTCGGTCATGTCCCTCTCCGCGGTGCCGTGTCCTGCGCGGTTGTTGTGCGTAACACGTCCGTGGGCGGGCCAGGGGTTCAGTCGCCCTTCTCGGCGGGAGCGCGTGAACGGACATGTCAGGAGCCGTCACCGGTCCGCCCCCGGCGCCCCGCCGCACACCTGACGGCATGATGGTGCTCCCCGCACCCACGTCCGGAGGGGAAGACATGCCCCATCAGGTTGCCGCCCGCCGGGGTGCTGGACGTGCGTCACCGGGTGGCGACGACCGGGCCGGCCAGCCGGTGACGGACGACCCTCAGCGCAGGCCGACGGCGCGTGCCACGGTCTGCGTCACCGCGTTGCCCGCCGTGTCACCGGCACTCACCCGCAGGGACACGAAGTCGGCTCCGCGCGGCGCGTCGAGGACGTAGCGCCCGCCGCGCCCGTCCCGCAGCCGCTGCCAGCGGTGCCCGTCGTCGTAGGACACCTCGACGGCCGGCCGGTCGACCCGGCCCGCGCCCGCCGCCCCGGGCAGGTGCAGCGCAGTGACCGTGAGGCCCGCGTGCCTGCCCACCCGGCCCGCGCCGTCCGTCGCGATCGCGTAGTCGAGCTGGATCAGCGGCAGGACCGCCTGGGCGTCCGCGGCCGGGGCCTTCGACGTGAACCTCCACTCGGTGCGGGTGGAGGGGGAGCAGGGGCTGACGGTGGCGTCCCTGCTGTTCTCCACGACCAGCCGGTACGGCAGGGCTCCCGCCGTGGGCGCGTCGGCCGCGACGACGGTGCCCGTGCCCTGCCCGAGCAGGGTCCTTCCCTGGTACAGCGCGAGGGTCTGCCGGGTCCGCTGGTAGTCCATGGACATGCCCACGTGGTCGGCCCCGCCCCAGCCGGGGACATCGGCGCTCAGCCTGCCTCCGGTCCGGCTCGGCAGCTTGTAGTTGTCGTTGAGATACGGGCGTGCGATCGGCTTGAACCACTCCTGCGTCTGCCGGCTGCCCGCCCGGTAGGTGCGCTTCGGCTCTACTTCGTAGAGCAGGTCGTCGACGTACGCCTCCTGGCCCCAGCTGTTGTCCCCGGTGGTGGAGACCCAGTCGACGCGGTGGCTGTTCACCGGCTCGCGCATCGTCGTCCCGATGCCCCAGTTCGAGTAGGCGGGCCAGTCGAAGCGGTACTCGCCGCCGCCGCGCGACGGATCCGGGCTGTCGAAGGTGACGTCCACCCGGGCCAGATTGCGCGGACCGCCCCGGACGACCATGTCGGACGGTATCTCGTCGTGCCACGTCTGCATCAGGTCGTACACGTACGGGCTGGCGGGCACGGAAGTGACCGTGAGGGTGCTCCGGCCGCGCCGCACCTGGCCGATCAGCTTCTCGCCCTCGTCCGTGCTCAGCAGGGCGACGTCGAGCGGGGCGGGGGTGAACGGATCGTCGCCGTATTCGCGGATCTGCCGTCCCGGTCGGTCGTTCACGACCAGCAGCAGCTTCGCTCCCGCCGCCGCGGCGGCCCGCGCCTGCGCGACGTCGCCGGCCTCGGCGTCGCGACGCACCACGACCGCCCCGCCGCGCGCGTCGAGCCCCGTGTAGTCGGCCGCCGAGCCGTTGCCGGCCAGGACCGCGCGCAGCGTGCGCCGCCCCTCGGGCAGCGGGGTCACGGCCGCCTGGCGCAGTACGTCCGTGAAGTCGGCCGAGGCGGTGGAGACGCTGAGCGCGGGCTCCTCCTTCCGCCACCGGGCCGCCATGTGGAAGTCGCCGTGCCGGACCCTTTCCGTGGTGGGCTGCGCCCAGAGGCTGTCGTAGCCGGTCTGGGTCTCCATGTAGTCGCGCCAGACGGCTCCGCCCATCGAGCGGTTGTACTCCAGCCGCTGGTAGGTGACCTCCGTGCGCTGCGGGGTCGTCATGTCGATCCGGCGCACCTGCGCCGCGTCCAGCGTGACGGTGGTGTCGCGGTCGAGGGACACTTCCGGGTCGCCGAGCAGTGCCATGCCGAGGGAGTGCGGGCCGTGCACGCCCTGTACGTCCTTGAAGGCCAGCACCGAGTACACGTCGTCGGGCAGGAACGCCTCCGCGGTGCCCGACTCGTCGACGACGAAGAAGAACGGGTCGTACTCGCCCGACTTGAGCACCTGCACGACGCCCGGCATGGCGTCACCGTGGGCGTCCTTGAGCACCAGCCTCAGCTTGTGGGCGACGTCGCCCAGCGAGACGGCGGTGTGGGCCGCGAGCGCGCCCGTGGGGCCGGTCGCGAGGATCTGGCCGCTGTAGCGGCCGTTGCCGGGGGCGCGGGAGGCGTCGATGGTGACGGTGACGTCGGCGCTGCCGTGCGCGGGCACGACCACGCGGTCCGCCGACAGCCGGAACAGCCCGTCGGGAGCGTTCGGCGCCGTCACCGACAGCGTGAGTGTGACCGGCGCGGCCGTGGTGTTGGTGTACGTCACCGGGCGCCGGACCGCACTGCCCTGCCCGCTGCCCGGCACCCGCCCCGCGTACGCGGTCGCCGACGCGAACACGTCCGCCCGTACGGCCGCCGCCACGTCGAGACGCCCGCTGCCGCCCTGGAAGGCGTCGTACCGCGGGGTCTGCAGTGAGCTGCTGGTGAGGAGGTCCTTGAGCTGGGCACCCGTCAACTCCGGGTGTGCGCGGGCCAGGAGGGCGGCGGCGCCGGTGACGTGGGGGGTGGCCATGGAGGTTCCGCTGAGCACCTGGTAGTCGCCGCTGCCCTCGGGCGCGTACCGGGAGCGCGCGGCGAGCACGTCGACGCCGGGTGCGGTGATCTCCGGCTTCAGCGCCCCGTCGCCGACGCGCGGGCCCTGGCTGGAGAAGTAGGCGACCGAGTCCGTCGAGTCGACGGCCCCGACGGTCAGTGCGGCGTCCGCGGCACCGGGGCCGCCGATGCTGTCGGGTGTCCCCGTGTTGCCCGCGGCCGTGACGAACAGCGCCCCCGTCCGGGCGCTGAGCCGGTTGACCGCCTCGCTCTCCGGGTCGGTCCCGTCGGACGGCGTGGTGGACCCGAGGCTCATGTTGATCACCTTGGCGTGCTGGTCGACCGCCGCCCATTCCATGCCCGCGATGATCCAGGAGTCCTGGCCCCAGCCCTCGTCGGAGAGCACCTTGCCGATGTGGAGCGAGGCACCGGGTGCGACGCCCCGCTCCTTGCCGCCGGAGGCGGCTCCCGTTCCGGCGATGGTCGAGGCGACGTGCGTGCCGTGCCCGTTGCGGTCCTGGACGTCCTGGTCCGGCACGAAGCTCTTGGCGGCAGCCGTCCGGCCCTCGAGGTCGGGGTGCCCGGTGTCCGCCCCGGTGTCCAGGACGGCGACGTCGACCCCCTCCCCGGTGTCGCCGCCAGCCCAGACCTGCGGTGCGCCGATCTGGGCCGTGGTGTCGGCGAGGTCCGCCTCCACCTTTCCGTCCAGCCAGACGCGGGCTATGCCCAGGCCGAAGGCGCCTGCCTCATGGCCCGCGGCGCTGCGGGAGGCGGGTGTCTCGGTGACGGCGTCCCAGAAGTCGGCGGCCCGTGCGCGGTCCTGGGCGAGGGCGGCGCCGTGCAGGCTGCTGAGGTCGCGCGTGCGTGTGGCGCCGGTCGGCGGCGCGCTCCGCCACAGCGCGGCGGGGCTGGACCGGTAGGAGACGATCAGCGGCAGCCGGTCACGGTGCGCGTCGTCGTACCCGGCGGCGACGAGGTCGCTGACGTCGAACAGCCGCCGGTCCAGGGTGCCTTGGGCCACGTACGGCAGGGCGGCCTCCGGGTACACGTAGAGGTCGCCGCCCGCCTCCGTGACGTGGGCGTTCGCGGGACCGCCGGCCGGGCCGGTGACGACGACCGTGCCGCTCTCCCCGGAGGATCGCCGGGTGGTGACGACGTCACCGGTGATCAGGGTGATCGTGTGTGTGCCGGGCGGTGCGCCGTCCGCGGCCGTCCGTGAGGTGGAGGTGCCGGCGGCAGCGGTGAGCGGAGTCGACAGGGCGAGCACGGCGATGCCCGCGACGACTGCCGCACACCTACGTCTGAGACGTGTTCTCAAGGTGTGTCCAGGGTCCGAAAGGGATCCGGGCACGGATGTGCCCGGACGACTTCGGAGAACTGCCCACATGGACGGCGTCGCACGCCGGTTCGGCCAGATGTGTTCACCGGCGGGCTCCCTGTCGCCGGGGGCCGTCGGGCCTACGGCCGTTCGCTCACACCTGCGGCACCTCGGCGGACACGGAATCCTCTACACCGACCGCTACGGCGACATGCTCGCGTCCTCATGCACATGTGTGTCGGGGTGTGTGAGGTGCCGCCGGTCACTTGGCGAGGTTGGCGGTGAAGTAGTCGGTGAGCTTGTCGACGGCCGGGTCGATGTACTCGCGCTTGTCGTAGAGGTCGACGTGGCTGGCGCCGGGGATGCGGTGGAGTTCCTTGGGGCCGGTGGCGGCCTGATGGGCCTCGACGGCCATCCAAGCGGTGACGGCGCGCTCACCGATGATCTGCAGGATGGGGCGGGGCCCGATGAGGGGCACGGCGCGGAAGACGTCGCTGGAGGCCATCTTGTCGATGCTCTCCCAGGCCAGGAACTTCGCGGAACGCTCGTGGTGGCCGCGGGGGCCGCAGTAGTACTCCCAGCCCTCGACGCCGTGCTCGCCGCCGAGCGCGCCGGCCTGTTCGGCGGTGTCGGGGAACATGGTCATCACGCCGGGGTCCTCGCCGCGGGCCGCGGCGGTGCGGGCCTGGGCGGCTGCGTCCAGCAGGGTCTGGAAGACGGCCGGGTCCTGGGAGCCGTCGGCGCCGTAGCGGAACTGGCGGGCCGGCTCGGCGGTGCACACGGTGGCCACGGCCTTGACGCGGTGGTCGCCGCCGGTGGCGGCCAGCGAGTAGCCGCCGGAGGCGCAGATGCCCAGCAGGCCGATGCGGTCGGCGTCGACCTCGGCGCGGGTGGTGAGGTAGGAGACGGCGGCCTTGAAGTCCTCGATCCGCTGGGCGGGGTCCTCCAGGCCCCGGGGCAGGCCGCCGGACTCGCCCTGGTAGGCGGCGTCGAAGGCGAGGGTGACGAAGCCGCGCTCGGCCATCAGTTGCGCGTACGTGCCCGAGGTCTGCTCCTTCACACCGGTGCCCGGGTGACCGACCACCAGCGCCGGGCGCGGGCCGTCGGCCGGGGTGTCGGGGGTGTAGAGGTGGGCGGCGATCTCGATACCGGCGCTGTCGAAACCGACACGGGTCCTGGCCATGAGAACTCTCCTTGAGCAAAGAGCGGTGGTGGTGATGCTGTCCCGTCCCCGGCCGTTCCGCCGGGCACACATCCACCATCCGCCCTCCCGCCCGCCGGCGGGAGAGACAGGTTTCTGCCTGGGAAAGAACCTGCCCCCTCACACCCGCCCCACAGCGCTCCCGGCTCCCGGCGAGCACCGGCATCGGGCACCTCCGGGCGAACCTCGACGTCCAGGACGTGGAGTTGACAGCCGAGGAGAGCTGGACGATCGACGCCCTCTCCCCTACCGGCGTCACGGCCTGAACGGTCTCCCACAGCCCGTGCAGCGTCGCCTGGACGCGCGCTTCCCGCTCCCGTCCGGTCAGTGCAGCCACATCGACGAGACAAGTCTACCGATGTATACATAGTGGGTCGGATGTCGATCAGGAGGAGACGGATGAGCGAGCGACACCGCTGCGTCCGCGCCCGGCGGCGCTCGGCGCTGCACCGGCGCCGCCCCCGCGGGCGGTGAGCGTCTTTCCTTCGGGCCCGACCGGCGGGACAGGCCCGGGACACGCGAGGCTGCCGAACAGGTCTCGTAGCCCACGGCGGCAGGCTCTGTATCCGACAACTGTTCATGTCGCGGCCCCTTCACACATGCGCCGACATCGGCCGAGCGGACCGCAGCAGGCGAGGAATGTGAGAGAGAAGTGGACAACTTGGCGCGCGCAGCGTTCAGGCAGCGTGTGGAGACCGGGGGACCCCTGATGGTCCCGCACTGCCCGGACGCGCTCACGGCACGCCTGTGCGAGCAGATGGGATTCGACGGCGGATACCTCGGAGGCGGAGGCCTCGGCCTGTCGCTCGCGGTCTCCGAGGCGCTGTTGTCGGTCACGGAACTCGCCCAGGCGGCGGCTGCGATTCGCCGGCGCTCCGCGCTTCCCCTCGTGGTGGACGGCGGAGTGGGCTTCGGTGACGCCGTGCATGCCCAGGGCACCGCCGGCCGCATCCGCGCCGGGGGCGGCCAAGCGGACGTGGCGGTCGGCGACCTGAGCACGGCGAAGGGAGCCGAGGCTGTCGCGGCCGAGGCGCTCTCCGGCGGCACGGTCGACATCCTGGTCAACAACGCCGGGCATACGACCAGGTCGGCTGGATGGATGCCACGCCCGAGATCTGGGCGCAGACGTATCAGGCCAATGTGATCTCGGGTGTGCGGATGATCCACAGTCTCGTTCCGGGCATGCGGGAGAGCGGCTGGGGCCGGGTCATCCAGATCGGCGGCGGCCTGGCCGTCCAGCCCATGCCGGTGCAGCCCCACTACAACGCCTCGCTCGCCGCCCGCCACAACCTCGCCGTGTCCCTGGCGCGTGAGTTGAAGGGGAGCGGTATCACCTCCAACACGGTGGCGCCTGGGGCGATCCTGACGGACACGGTCCGGGACCTGTTGTGGCAGATCGCTCCCGCCCATGGCCGGGGCGACACGTGGGAGGAGATCGAACGCGCGGCCGCGGAGAGCTGGGTGCCCAACGACACCAACCGGTTCGGACGCCCCGAAGAGATCGCCGCGGCGGTCGTCTATCTCGCGAGCCCCCTCGCCGACTACGTCAGCGGCGCGACTTTGCGCGTGGACGGCGGAACCGTTCGCTCGGTGAACCGACGCACCGGACACGTGATGCAGCCGACCAGGTGTCCCGCGGCCGGGCTCGCCGTCTCCCGGCCCCGCCCGCGCGATCCCCGGCACCGTGGTCGGGGAGACGTCGCCCGCTCACCCAAGAAGTCTACAGGTGTATACTTAGCGGCATGGCACACACTCCACCGGTCGTCACGGCGCGGGGAGTCCACGAGAGGAAAACAGGACATGAACCTGAATCTGGTCGGAAGGCGCGCGCTCGTCACGGGGTCGAGTCTCGGGCTCGGCGAGGCCACCGCGAAGCTCCTGGCGGCCGAGGGTGCCGCGATCGTGGTCCACGGCCGGGACAAGGCGCGCACGGAGAAGGTCGCGAAGGAGATCCGCGAGGCCGGCGGAAGCGCCACTACGGTGCTGGGCGACCTCGCCGACGACGCGACCGCCGCTGAGGTCTCCCGGGCGGCCACCGCGGACGGCCCCGTCGACATCCTCGTCAACAACGCCGGCTTCTACCGCCATCTGTCGTGGGCGGAAGCGACCCCCGACGAATGGCGTGACACCTACAACGCCAACGTGGTCTCAGGTGTGCGGATGATCCAGCACCTGGTCCCGGCGATGCGTGAGCGCGGCTGGGGCCGGGTCATCACCATCGGCGGCGGTCTCGCCTCTCAGCCGATGAACACACATCCTCAGTACAACGCCACCCTGGCGGCCCGGCACAACCTCGCCGTGTCGCTGGCCCGCGAACTCAAGGGCACTGGCGTCACCTCGAACGTGGTCTCGCCCGGAGCCATCCTCGTCGAGGCCACCAAGGAACTCGTCACCGCGATCGGCCCCGCCCGTGGATGGGGTGACACCTGGGAGGAGATCCGGCCCAACGCCGTCAACGCTCTGATCCCCAACGACCAGGAGCGCTTCGGCGAGCCGGACGAGATCGCGGCAGCGGTGGCGTACCTGTGCAGCGACTACGCCCAGTACGTCAGCGGCGCCACCATCCGCGTCGACGGTGGACTCATCCGCTCCGCCTTCTGAACGCGACACGGGCAGACCGCTGCCCTTCCCGCCGTACGAGCCTTCGCCGTCGGTTACCCGATGGCGTCCTCGGCGCCGTTGACAGGCGCAGTCCCGTCACCGGCCTCCCCGGTGACCGGCCCGAGCATGCCCGCCAGGAGATCCGCGAGGTCGTCGTTGTCGGCCTCGGCGAGGGCGGACGTGCCCACCACGGTACGCAGCAACCACGTCCCGGCGACCAGAGCCAGCCCGAGCTGGGCCCGCACCTCCGGCTCGGGACCAGCCAGCAACCCCGCCAGACGAGCACCCACGTGCGCCTCGATGCCACGGCGAAGGGCATCCGTCGCCTCGGGATCCTGCACCGAACGGAGCATCAGCAGGAACGGATCGAGACGCTCGGCGCCGGGCGCGGTCCGCTCGGCGAGCGTGTGCGCGATCGCACGCGACAGGCCGCCACGCTCGTCACCGACCACCGTCGGCGGCCCGAAAGCCCGGTCCACCGCCTGGGCGAACAGGCCTTCCTTCGACCCGAAGTAACGGTTGATCATCATCGCTGTCACACCCGCCCGCTCAGCGATCTGCCGGACCCCGGCCCTGGCGTACCCGTGCTCCGTGAACTCCACCACCGCCGCGGCGAGAATCGCCTCGCGCGTCGCGGCACCGTCACGCTTGCGGGCAGGCTGTACAGCACTCATGCAGCGGAGCATACGTGGGGCCGGCGGCCTGTCCGAGACGTGGCCGCAGTACGCCGCCGTTCGCCGAGGCCGGCTGCCCGTCGCTGCAGACGCGGTTCACCGCGCACGGGGGGCCGCGGGCCGACACCGATCCGCGCCGCCTGGACAGGATCGTCGTCGATCTGGTCACCAACGCCCACCGGCACGGCCGCGCGCCCGTCGAGGTCGAGGTGACGGGCACGACGGTCACCGTACGCGACCACGGCCCCGGGTTCCCCGCCCACCTGCTGGCCCACGGGCCGCAGCGGTTCCGTACCGGGGCGGCCGAACGCGGACTCGGTCACGGCCTGGGCTGGCCATCGTGCTGGGCCAGGCACGGGTGATCGGCGCCCGGCTGGACCTCGCCAACGCCCCCGACGGCGGGGCGGTGGCCGTGCTCCGGCTGCCCGCCGCGCCCTGAACACACCTCCACTCCTGGGCCCCGATACACGGCGGATGCACAGTCGAGCGGTGCCGGAGAGCCGGCCACGGCCTCCCGGACACGCCCTCCCCGCAAGGTGATCGAGGTGTGTGAGCGTCACGCACCTGCCCGCAGGAGGTGCGTTCCCATGTGCCCGGTCACCGTTCCCGGCGAGTCCGAGCCGCGCCCGGACGTTCCCGCCGCACATGTCCCGGCTCCGCCGCGCGCTCCGCTCGCGCCCGGCCGTCTCAGGGGGCGCCGGTGCCGTCGCGCTGACCACCCTGGTCGTGCTCGCCGCCGCCCTGCGCCCCGGCGGTGACGGCCCGGTAGGCCCGGTGTCGGCGAAGTCCCTGCCCTGGCCGGCGGAGGTGCAGACCCGCGTCCACGTGGAGGGCCTGGGCGCCCGGGGCGAACTCGGCTCCCGGGGCGCGCAGAAGCCCGCCGCTCGCCAGCGTGACCAAGGTGATGACCGCGTATCTCATCCTGCGCGACCATCCGATCCCTCCCGGCGGGAGCGGTGCCCGTATCACCGTGGAGGCGCGGGCCGCCCAGGAGTCCACGGCACGGTCCACGACACCAACACCCTGCTCGGCGAGCACGGCGTGATCGGCGTCAAGACCGGCTCCAGCAGCCCGGCCGGCGGCAATCTGATGGGCTCGGCCACCGCCCCGGACCGCGACGGACACGAGCGGCTCGTCCTGGGCGTCGTGCTGCACCAGGAGGCCGGCACCGGCTCCGAGCGGGGCCTCGACGCCGCGCTCACGAGGAGCCGTTCCCTGGTCGCGAGCGTGCGGCGGTGGGTGGCCGCCACCGGACCGGCCGGCCGCTGACGGCCGGCGCCCCGAGGCACCTCCACCGGCAGGTGGACGACGTCGGCGGCACCCCTCCCGCGGCGAGACGCTCCTCACCGCGAGCCCCGGGATTCGACAAGAGGCCAGTGGACCTTTATGGTGGAGTGCATAAGGTTCCAGTGGCCTCTTAAGCGGGGTCGCTGGTCAGACTCCGAGAGAGAAGGCGGTCCCGGCCATGAACGAAGACACCGCACACGTGGCCCGTACGCCGCTGGGCGGTTCCGGTATCGCGGTGCGGCCCGTCGGCCTGGGACTGATGGGGATGTCGCAGTTCTACGGCGCGGCGGACCCCGACACCTCGGTCGCCACCGTCCGGGACGCGATCGAGCTGGGCGTGGAACTGTTCGACACCTCGGACTACTACGGGGCGAGCAGCGCCACCCCGGGCCGGCCGGTGGCCGGCTTCGGCCACAACGAGGAACTGCTGGGACGCGCCCTGCGGGGGCGCCGGGACCGGGCGGTCGTGGCGACCAAGTTCTCCGCGCGCCCCACGTCCGGGGGCCGCAGCTCCTTCGACGGCCGCCCCGCGTACGTGAAGGCCGCCTGCGAGGCCAGCCTGAAGCGACTCGGCACGGACCGGATCGACCTGTACTACTACCACCGGCTGGATCCGGCCGTCCCCGTCGAGGACACCGTGGGTGCCCTGGCCGAACTGGTCGCCGAGGGCAAGGTCCGGGCGATCGGCCTGAGCGAGGTCACCCCGGAGATCCTGCGACGGGCCCACGCGGTCCACCCCGTCTCCGCCCTGCAGAGCGAGTACTCGCTGTGGGAACGCGGCGTCGAGGCCGAGGTGCTGCCGGAGTGCCGCCGTCTGGGCATCACGCTGGTGCCGTACAGCCCGCTGGGACGCGGCATGCTCACCGGCGCCTTCCACCGGGGCTCCGAGTTCGGCCACGACGACTTCCGGTCCACCCTGCCCAAGTTCCAGGGCGACAACTTCGAGCACAACCGGCGACTCGTCGACGCGCTGGAGGAGTTCGCCGCGAGCACGGGGCACACCCCCGGCCAGATCGCCCTCGCCTGGCTGCTGGCCCAGCCGCACGACATCGTGCCGATCCCCGGCGCCAAGCGCATGACCTACGTCCGCGAGAACTTCGCGGCGACCTCGGTCCGGCTCAGTGCCGACGACGTGGCCCACCTCGGCGCCCTGTTCGACCCCGCCGGGGTCAGGGGCGGCCGGTACGGAGCCCTCAACACACTTCCGGACGACGCCGGGGCCTGAGGCACCGACACCCTTCGAACCATCCGGAAAAGGAGCACTTCTCATGAACTACGACGACCAGTTCGCCGGCAAGACGGCCTTCGTGACGGGCGCCGGCAGCGGCATCGGTTCCGACATCGCCCGGCTGCTCGCCGCACGCGGGGCGAACCTGGCCCTGGTGAGCCGTCAGGAGGCACCGTTGCACCAGCTCGCCGACGAGATCGGCGCGGCCGGCGGCAAGGCCCTCGTCCTGCCCGCCGACGTGAGCGACCCGCGCGCGGTCGAGCACGCCGTCGCCGAGACCGTCCGCCACTTCGGCGCCCTGCACCTGGCCGTGAACAACGCGGGCACCTCCGGCGCCTTCCACGAGGTGCCCGAACTCCCCGAGGAGGAGTGGAACAAGACCGTCGGGATCAACCTCTCCGGCGTCTTCTACGGGATGAAGTACCAGATACCGGCGATCCGGGAGGCCGGCGGCGGCGCCGTCGTCAACATCTCCAGCGTCTTCGCCGACCGGGGACTGCCCGCCCGCGCCGCCTACAGCGCGAGCAAGCACGGCCTGCGCGGACTGACCCGCACAGCCGCCGCGGAGTGGTCCCGGCACGGCGTCCGCATCAACGAACTCCAGCCCGGCGTCATCCCGGTGCCCCGCCAGCAGGGCAACCCCGACGAGGTCGCGAAGATCGCCGAGCGCATTCCGGCCGGCCGGCTCGGCACCGGCACGGAGGTGGCGAAGGCCGTCGCCTTCCTGCTCTCCGACGAGGCCTCCTACGTCACCGGCGCCCACCTCGCCGTCGACGGCGGCTTCCTCATCTGAACCCCACGTTCCCTTCCTTCCACGTCCCTTTCGAGAACAGAGACAGAGGCGACACCATGACCAAGACCTGGCTGATCACCGGAAGCTCCCGCGGACTGGGCCGCGCCATCGCCGAGGCCGTCCTGGAGGACGGCAACAACCTGGTCGCCACCGCCCGGCGCACCGAGCCCCTGAACGACCTCGCAGAGAAGTACGGCGACCGGGTCCGGCTGGTCACCCTGGACGTGACCGACGCCGAGGCCTCGCGACGGGCCGTGCAGGCCGCCGTGGACACGTTCGGCCGCCTGGACGTCGTCGTGAACAACGCCGGCTACGCCGACATGGCCGCCATCGAGGACATGACCGACCAGGCGTTCCGCGACCAGATCGACGCCAACCTCTACGGCGTCGTCAACGTCACCCGCGCCGCCCTTCCCGTTCTGCGCGAGCAGGGCGCCGGCCACATCATCCAGATCTCCTCCGTCGGCGGACGCGTGGGTGGCCCCGGTCTGGGCGCCTACCAGGCGGCCAAGTGGGCGGTCGGCGGCTTCTCCGAGGTCCTGGCCAAGGAAGTGGCCCACCTCGGCATCAAGATCACTGTCGCCGAACCGGGCGCCATGCGCACCGACTGGGCCGGCTCCTCCATGACCACCCCGCCGGTCAGTGACCCTTACAAGACGGTCATCGAACCTGCCATCGCCCGTCAGCGGGCGTCGGACGGCAACCAGACGGGCGACCCCGCGCGCATCGCACGGATCCTCCTGGACATCACGGAGGCGGAGGAGCCGCCGCTGCGCCTGCTGCTCGGCAAGGACGCCGTCCGGGTCGGCCGGTTCGTGGCCGAGACCCTTGCCGCCGGGGACGCCAAGTGGCGTCACGTGAGCGAGTCCGTATGACCCGCGTCACCGGACCCGGCGCACGGGTCCGGACCTCGTCGGTGCTGTCCCGAGGGACGGCACCGGCGGGGCTTAGGGTTACCGCAGGCGGCTCCGGACTCGGACCGCGAGAAAGTTCCCTGGGGAAGCGACGATGACAGACGACCGGCCGACGGATTTCCAGCGCGCGCGCAGCGCCGAGCAACGCGAGGTCCGCAAGCAGGCCATCCTCGAAGCCGCGACACACCTCCTGACGGAGATGCCCGTCAGCGACATCAGCCTGCGGGAACTCAGCCGGCGGGTCGGACTGTCGAAGACCAACGTGGTGCGCTACTTCGAGACGAGGGAAGCGGTCTTCTTCGAATTGCTCAACCGGAACCTCGCCCAGTGGGTCGAGGAGCTGCCCGCCGACCTCGCGCCCGCCGAGGCGGCCGCACCGGCGTCGCCGCGGGCCGTGACGGACGCCCTGGCCCGGTCCCTGGCCCGCCGGACCCTGTTGTGCGAACTGCTCGGCTCCCTGGGATCCGAACTCGAACGGAACATCTCCGCCGAGTCCGCGCGCGATTTCAAGCTGGCCCACGTCCGGCTGCTGGGCACGCTGGCGGATCTGCTGCGGCGGCACATCCCCGCGCTGACCCCGGCCGCCGCCCGCGAACTGGTCTCCCTGACCGTCGTGTGCACGGCCGGGCTCTGGCCCTTCGCCCACCCCTCACCGGCTGTCGCCGAGGCCCAGCTGGACCCCGAACTCGCCGACACCAAGGTCGACTTCGCCGAGCGGCTGGGCCGCACCCTGCACGTCGCCGTCACCGGGCTGCTGAGTCTGGGGTGACGACGCCCGTGCGTCCGTCGGCGGCCCAGGCGTGACGACAGGCCCTAGCCCGGCAGGCCGATGGTCCGGGCGATCTCGTGGACCCGCTCGGACCAGGGCGTGCTCTCCGAGTTCCGTCACGGGGAAGTCGAAGACGATGTCGAACGCCTTGATGACGTGGAAGCCGTCCCCCTCGAGCCCGCGGTCCCCGCCCAGGCCCTGCGCCCGCCAGAAGTCGTTCCAGGCCCGGTCGACCAGGACCGCGTAGCGGCTGTCCTCGGGCCGGGCGTGTGTCTCCCCGGAACAAACCTGAAGTCACTGCCTTGAACACACACGCAAACACATGTTTCACAGATGATAGTAGGTGTGACCTTGGTCCGTTTCAGGTGTCACCGCTCGGATCGATGATCCACGAGGCTGATATCGTCGATTCGTGACTACGGAGACGGCACCGGAACAGGCAGTCCCGACACTGCGGCAGAGGATCGTCCTGGCCGCGGCCGGGCTGCTGGAGGAGGGGGGCCTGGAGGCGGTCTCGACCCGCGCCGTCGCCGCCCGGGCCGGCGTGCCGACACCGTCGATCTTCCGGATCTTCGGGGACAAGGACGGGCTGCTCGAGGAGGTCGCCGAGCACGGTTTCCGGCGCTACCTCCAGGTGAAGGCCGACCTGCTCACCGGCGACGATCCGGTCCAGGCGCTGCGCGACGCGTGGGACCTGCACATCCGCTTCGGACTCGAGCACCCGGCGTACTACTCGCTCGTCTACGGCCAGGTCCGCCCCGGCCACATGCCGCAGGCCGGACGCCGGGCCGCCGCCGACCTGCGGCACATGATCACCCGTGTCGCCGCCGCCGGACGCCTGCGGATGAGCGTCGAACGCGCCACCGGGGTCATGCACTCCGCCGGGGTGGGCACGATCCTCACCCTCACCAGCCTCCCCGAGGACGCGCGCGACCTGCGAACCGCCCACGCCGCACGCGAGATGGTCATCGACACCCTCACGCTCCCGCCCCAGGACGGGACCGGCGGCACCGGCCCCGCCCCCGGCGGCACCACGGCGAGCAGCGCCATGGCACTGCTCGCCGCCCTCGACCAGGACGACACGGCGGCGCTCAGCCCGGCCGAGCGGTCTCTGCTGCGGGAATGGCTCAATCGGCTGGCCGACGGCGCCGACGGCGACGGCTGACGCCGTACGTGTTCCGCACCCGCACGGGTATGCGCCTCCGCGGCCGCCGGTGCGCTCGCGGCCCGCGTCCGTACACCCGGCCGCCGGTGTGCCCGCAGCCCGCGTCCGTACACCCGGCACGGATCGTCACACGCGGCACGGATCGTCAGCCGCGCCGGCACACCTGGCCACACCTCCGCCGGCGGGGCGGGTCACCGTGAAGACATGACCAGCAACGACTCGTCCGCCTTCGGCGGCCGACTGCTCATCGGCGCCACCGGCTCCGCCGCGGTCGCCACGCTTCCGATGTACATCAACGCGTTGCGCGCCACGTTCACCGGGACCATCACCGTCCTGATGACGCACACCGCGTCCACGTTCCTCCCGCCGCACACCGTCGGCCTGTTCGCGGACCGGGTGGTCACGGGCACCACGCCCGACGACTGGGCCGGGGAGAACCAGGCGACCCTGGCGGCCGAACACGACATGATGGCCGTCCTGCCGGCCACCGCCAACATGCTCGCCGCCACCGCCATGGGCGCCGTGCCGAACATGCTGACCGCGACGATCGCCGCCGCCGAGTTCCCCGTGGTGTTCTTCCCGGTGATGACCGGCGAGATGTGGCTGAAGCCCGCCGTCCAGCGCAATGTCGACCAGCTCCGCCGGGACGGCCACCACGTCGTCGACCCGCAGTGGGGACAGCGCTACGACGTCGGCCTCAAGCAGCTCGTCAAGGCTCCCATGCCGCCGGCGCCCCCTCAGTTCATCGAGATCGTCCGGGAATTCATGGCCGGGCGGGGGCCCGAGGACGGCTGAGGGCCCCCACCGCATCCCGTGCGGCGGCACCTCGCCGGACCGTCACCGCGCGTCCGGCCGCCGGGAACGGTAGGCGCCGGGCGTCATGCCCGTGACGGCCCGGAACGCCCGGTACAGCTGCGCCTCGCAGCCGAACCCGCACGCGCGGGCCACGGCGGCGAGAGGGCGTTCGGGGCGCGCCAGCACCAGCCGCTGGGCGTGCGACACCCGCAGCCGGCGGATCAGCGCCGTGAGCGATTCACCGTCCGCGGCCAGGGCGCGGTACATCGTGCGCCGGGAGATTCCGCAGCCCGCGGCCACCGCGGTGGCGTCGAGGCGGGGATCCGTGGCGTGCTGCCGTACGAACCGGTGGATCCGTTCCCGGGTCAGCGCCGTGGCCGGCGCCTTCGGCGGCGTGCTGCCCGCCGCCCAGGCCAGACCGGTGCCCAGCAGGTCGACGGCGTGCGGCAGCAGTGCGGCCGCCGCCCTCGCATCCTGACCCTGCACGCGGTTGAGACCGACGAGGAAGTCCACGACGACCCGGCCGGGTCCCGAGGCGTCCAGCTCCACGCCGGCCGCCCCGGCGAGCGAGCCTTGCGGCAGCCGGGACCTGGGCACCTTCACCACCAGCTGGGAGAAGTCCTCCTCGAAGTCCAGCGCGTAGGGGCAGGTGCTGTCGACGAAGGCCATCGTCCCCGGCGCGAGCAGGGCCACCCGCCCGTTCTGCTCCAGCCTGGCCCGGCCGCGCAGCTGGACGTTGGCGAGGAGCACGTCCTCGTGGTCGCGTCCGATCAGCCGTCGCGTTCGGACCACCCGCTGGGGGCCTGCGGTCAGCTCGGCGAAGCCGATCCCGTCCAGGACGGAGTACTCGATCCGCCCCGCGAAGGCCCCGTCCCGCCCGGGACGCGCCGCCACTTTGACGAACGCGTCACAGACCACGTCGGCCCAGTAGGCGAACGCGTCGGACGCGGCGACGTCCGCGCTGGACCACACGGTGCGCGGACGAGAACGTGAGCAGGGGTTCATGGTCCGGTCAGATCAGTCCGCGGGCGGCGGCCCGGACGCCGGCCTGGAAACGGGTGTCGGCGCCCAGCTTGGCCAGGACGGCGGCGACGCGCCGGGTGGCGGTCCGGGTGCTGCACCCCAACTGGCGTGCGATGGCCTGGTCCTTCAGCCCGGCCTTGAGCATGCCGAGGAGCAGCAGGTCGTCCGGGTCGAAGGTGTCGTCCTCGGCGGGCGCCGCGCCGGAGATCGGTTCGGCGCGGTCCCAGTAGGCCTCGTACAGCTCCATCAGAGCGTCGAGCATGGCGGACGGATGGATGACGACGAGGTCGTCGTAGACCGGGCCGGACAGCGGGACCAGGGCCACCCGCTTGTCGATGATGTGCAGTTTGAACGGCAGGGACGGCAGCAGCCTGGACCGCTCGCCCAGTTCGGCGAGTCTGAGCAGGGTGGCGAACCGTCCGGGGCGCTCCATGGACTGCGGGCAGTAGATCGAGCGCACGTCGATGCCCTGTCCGAGCCAGGTCGCCGTGATGGCGAACTCGTCCTCGTTGCTGTGGTGCAGGCCGTCGGGGCGGCCCACGTAGGGCGGCCGGTCGAGGGCCCACATGTGGCTGGTCGTGGAGTTGCTCAGTTCCTCGACCCGTTCCAGGATCAGCTCGCGGTCCGACAGGACCTCCACCAGGTTGCGCGGATCGGAGCGCAGCCGCCCCTCCCGGTAGCGCTCGGCGATCCGGTCGATCTCCGTCCGTGCCGAGGCCAGCGCGGTCTCCACCTCGAACTGCCGCCTGGCCAGCAGGGGCGGCAAAGCGGACTGGGGGTTCGTCGCCTGGTGATGGCCCTGGCCGGTGACGTGGAGGAGCCCGAGTTCCCGCAGCCGGTCGACGGACCGCAGGACCTGGTGCTCCGGCGCCCCCAGCGACGCGGCGACGTCCGCGACGGTCACCTGACCGCGGTCCAGGAAACACCGGTACACCCGTTCGTCGGACTCGGCTATGCCCAGGGCCGTGAGCACGTATGCGTACCTCCGTCGGATCGGCGTGTGACATCCGTGGCGCGGTTGGTCATCCGTCCAAACCCGCCATCAGAGTATCTGGACACCTGTCAGAGGTACAGCGTTCACTTTCCTCGCCGCGACACTCGGTCGCCGTGTTCCGACCGTCGTCGCCTCTTCCCCCGCACGCGCAGCGCCACCCCGAAGGTGCTGGAGACACCCTCCGGCTCGGCCCACTCCCGTGGAGGAACGTGTGAGTTTCACGCTCCGAAGAAAGAAACTCGCCTGGGGCGCGGCGGCTCTCGCCGTCTCCCTGGCCGCTGTCTGTACCGGCGCACCCGCCCAGGCCGCCGGCGATCCGCTCACCCCCGTCCCGCTGACCGGGCACCTCCCGGCCGGCCGCTACATCGTCACCCTCGCGGACGCGCCCGTCGCCCTCTACAAGGGCGGCGTGGACGGCCTCGCCGCCACCGCGCCGTCGCCGGGCGCCAGGGTCGACACCTCCAGCACCGCCGCACACCGCTACCGGGACTACCTGAAGGAGCGGCAGACCAAGGCCGCCGCCTCCGTCGGCGCCAAGGTCCGGGGGCGCTACACGGTGGTCACCAACGGCTTCACCGCGAACCTGACGGCCACTCAGGCCGCACACCTGAGCGTGCGGCCGGGCGTCCTCAAGGTCAGCCCGGACGGATGGAACAAGGCGACGGACGACTCCCGGGCGACCGACCTCATGGGGCTGTCGGGGCCGCACGGGGTGTGGTCGGCACTCGGCGGCACCGCGAAGTCCGGCAAGGGCGTGGTCGTCGGCGTCATCGACACCGGCATCTGGCCCGAGAGCGCGTCGTTCGCCGCCCCCGCGCTGGGCAGCGCGCCCCCCACGGCCAAGGACCCGTACCGCCCGTACCGCAAGGGCGACGTCATCAGGATGAAGAAGGCCGACGGAAGCACCTTCACCGGCACCTGCCAGACCGGTGAGGAGTTCACCGCCGCCGCCTGCAACACCAAACTCGTCGGCGCGCGGTACTTCGGCGACGCCTATCTCGCCGAAACTCCCCCGGAGGAGCGGGACGACTACGTGTCACCGCGGGACGGCGAGGGTCACGGCACCCACACCGCGTCCACCGCCGCGGGCAACGCGGACGTCCAGGTGACCGTGGGAGGAAAGGACTTCGGCAAGATCTCCGGAGTGGCACCGGGCGCCGCGGTCGCCGTGTACAAGGCGCTCTGGAAGGACAAGGGCGGCGCCGACTCCGACATCGTCGCGGCGATCAACCAGGCGGTGGCGGACGGCGTCGACGTGATCAACTACTCCGCGGGGGCGCTCCTGGAATCCCCGCTCGACTCACCCGTGCAGCAGGCCTTCCGGGCGGCGGCACAAGCCGGGGTGTTCGTGTCGTCGTCCGCGGGCAACAACGGCCCGTCGAGGTCGTGGATAGACAACACCGCCCCGTGGACCACCACCGTCGCGGCCAGCACCATGGCGACCCCGGAGGCCACGGTGAAGCTGGGCGACGGCCGGACGTTCGTCGGGGCCAGCGTCACCGTGGACGCGGAACTCGGACCGAAGCCACTGGTGTTGTCCACCGACGTGCGGGCCGCCTCGGCGACGGAGAGCGCGGCGAAGCTGTGCCAGGACGGGACGCTCGACCCGGTGAAGACGGCCGGGAAGGTCGTGGTGTGCGACCGGGGGGTCACCACCCGGGTGAGCAAGTCGGCCGAGGTGGCTCGGGCCGGGGGCGTCGGCATGGTCCTGGTGAACACCAGCGACCAGGACACGGACGGCGACATCCACCTGGTGCCGACCGTGCACCTGAACGGACCGGCGGCCACGACGGTCCGCGCGTACGCGGCGGCGCCGGGCGCCACCGTCTCACTGGAGCCGGGAGGTTCCACCGGGACGCCCTACCCGCAGATCGCCCCGTTCTCCTCCAGGGGACCCTCGGACGACAACAAGGGCGCACTGATCAAGCCGGACCTCGCCGCACCGGGTGTGGCCGTGCTCGCCGCCGTCGCGCCGCCCAGCAACCAGGGGCACGACTTCGACTTCATGTCGGGAACGTCGATGGCCGCGCCGCAGGTGTCCGGTCTCGCGGCCCTGTACTTCGGCGTGCATCCCACGTGGTCCCCGATGGCGGTCAAGTCGGCCCTGATGACGACCGCGGTGGACACCAAGACCGCGTCGGGCGGCACCAACACCGACGTGTACGCGCAGGGTTCCGGTGTGGTCGACCCCGCCGCGATGCTCAACCCCGGCCTGGTGTACGACTCGTCGAACCGCGACTGGCTCGCCTACGAGGAGGGCCTCGGGATCGACACGGGGACCGGCGTCGCGCCCATCGAGCCCAGCGATCTGAACTACCCGTCCCTCTCCGTGGACCGGCTGCTCGGTTCGCGGACCCTCACCCGTACGCTGACCGCCGCCAGGCCGGGTGTGTACCGGGCCTCGGTGGACCTGCCCGGTTTCCAAGCCGAGGTGAAGCCCTCGACGCTGCACTTCACCCGCGCCGGACAGACCGCGAAGGTCGGCATCAAGCTGACGCGCACCACCGCGGTCTCCGACGTCCCCGTCACGGGCTCCCTGACCTGGACCGGCAGCGGGCACGTGTCGGTACGCAGCCCGATCGTGGTGACACCGCAGAGCCTGCTGGCCCCCGGCCGCGTCACCGGCGGCGGGAGCGCGGGAAGCGTCTCGTACTCCGTGACCCCGGGAACCGAGAAGCTGACGCTCACCGCGTACGCCCCCGTGGCGGGCGCCCCGGTGCGCGGTGAGGTGTCCCAGGAGACGGGCAACGCCCAGGACTTCGTCCTCACGGTGCCCGAGGGAAGCAGGGCCGGCGAGTTCTTCGCCGTCGGGGACGGCCCCGACGACAAGCTGTATCTGATGGTCACGCCCTTGCGGGAGGACGGTTCGCTCGACGCGGCCGGGCAGCTGAGCGAGTACGAGCACCGGGCGCACGTCAGCCTGACGACGCTGAAGCCGGGCAAGTACGCGGTGACCGTCATGTCGGCCTGGTACGAAGGGGCGCCGTTCTCGTCCGACATCAAGTTCACACTCCAGGCGAACGTGGTGGGTGCGGACACGCCCAGGACGGGCACGTTCAGCGTGTCTCCCACGCATCCCGTGACGAAGCCGGGCGTCCCGTTCCCGGTCACCGGCACGTGGTCCGGCGTGGACACCTCCGCTCCGGCCACCGCCTACGTCGGGTACCAGGACGGCACCGGCACGCTGGTCGGCATCGGCGGCTGACCCCCCTCGTCCGGCGGGCCGCCCGGCGGCCCGCCGGACACGCGCGTCCTCAGGACGTGGACCACTTCTGGTTGGGGCTGCCGGAGCAGGACCACAGCTGGAGCCGAGTGCCGTTCGCCGTGCCGTTGTCCCGGACGTCCGTGCACTTGTCGGCGAGCGTGCTGACCAGGTCGTGTCTGGGGTTCAGCACGAACCGCTGCGCCGGACTGCCGTCGCAGGAGGCGAGTTCGAGGTCCGCCCCGTCGTCGGTCGAACCGCCCGCGAGCTGCACGCACATGCCGAGCGCTCGCATGGTTCCGCCCGTGAACGTCCAGTGCTGCGCGGCGGATTCCGAGCAGTCCCAGATCATCAGTCCCGCGCCCTGCACGGCCTTGCCGCCCACGACGTCCACGCAGCGCTGCGAGGCGTGGCTGAACACGTTCACCCCCGGCACCGCGGCCGGAGCGGTCGTCCTGGTCCCGGTCGTGTCCTTCGCCGCCGGGGCGGTGGCGTGCTCGCCGGGGGACGCGGAGTCCTCGCTCGACGCGCTGCTCCCGGGCGAGGCGGACGGAGGCTTGCCGGAACTCTCGGTCTTCTCGCCGGTGCCGGTGGCGGACGCCGTCACCGAAGGCGCCGGCACCTCGCCGAGTCCGTCGACGACGTCCGTGCCGCGGCCGTCGGAGTCGACGGTCACCGACGCCCCGCCGCTCTTGTCGTGGTCGTGACCGTCGACCAGGCCCAGGGTCAGCAGGACACCGCCCGCCGCCAGCAGCCCGACGATGCCCACGACGGCGAGGGCACCGCGGAACCCCTCGCGCCGGGCCTTGTCGCCCTGACGCCGGCCGGCCGGTTCGAGGGATACGACGATGTCCGGAGCGGGGCTCCTGTCCGTGTCACCGCGGCCTGCGAAGGTGGCGCCGTGCTTGTCTGCCGCGGAGCCGCCCACCGGGGCCTCGGTCGCCGGGGGCGCCGCCCCGGCCCCGCGGCCGGCGTTCCCCCGCGACCCGAGCGAGGAGATCTGGGTGAGCCGGGGCAGCGAGGTGCCTCCGGCGTCCGCGTCGGACGCCCGGTCACCGCTGCGCGGCGCGGCCGGCTCCGCGCCGCCGGCCGGGGTGCCCTCCCGGGCGGGCCCGGAACCGGAACCGACGGACCTGGCGCTGCCCGGGACCCTCTTGGGGAGATCCCCTGCCGACCGGGGCGTGTGTGGAGGCTGCATGACTTCCTTTCCAGCGGAGCCGGAGCATGGGCGGCAGTGTCGCGGGGGTGCCCGACCGGTCTCCCGGCCGGTCCGGCCCTGCCACACATGAAGCGGATCCGCCGCCGTCCCGGTTCACCCCTGCGACGTGTGACATGTGACTCATACCGGTCTGTGAGTGAGGACACGAACCGGCGCGGCCGACGGCACCGGACGCGTAGGGACGGCGCCGCGCACACACGAACGCCACCCGGCCTCAGGCCGGGCGGCGTCCTTGTTCCTGATCCGCCGGACGGTCCCTATGCCCAGCAGCCGTTCACGGTCGCGGCCAGGCCGTCCATCGCGTCCTTGATGTCGTTCGCAGCGGCCGTCGAGCCGTTCTCGATGAAGGAGAACACCTGCCGTTGCCGGCGGCGAAGGCCGAGGGTCCGGCCAGCGCGGCCGAGGCGACGGGCACCGCCAACGCCAGCACCACGGTGCGGCGGACGCCGGCGCCGCTCTGCTTCGTCCTGCGGTGCCGGCGCCGGCCGCCCGGCACGAAGGAGCCGGTCTGTGTGTCCTCTGGGGGATTACTCATGGGATCCAAGGTCCGAGTACAGATACGTGTGAAGTCCGTCGGCGCGCACCCTACCCCGTCGCACACTCGCTCCGGGCTGCTTCCGGGCCTCGCCATCACTTCTTCACACCGACGTCAGCCCTGCGTGTGCCTAGACTGACAAGGTGTTCGAGGCGGGTGGCCGTCCTGCCCCGTGGTCCGCTCGACGCGCCACCGGGCCGGTGTGACATGTGGAGGGTGCCGTCCGATGAAGTCCGCACGCCGGGAAGCCGCTCTGTGGCCCGCGGCATGTACGTGGTCCGCCGTGCTGGCGCTGGCCGCCGCGGCGTACTGGTTCCCGGGCCGGGGCGGCCAGCGGCCGAGCGGTGCCGGCGGCGTGGCCGCCGACCACGTGACGGCGGGCCGGGTGTGCCGGTCCGCGCTGCCGCGCGGCATGGAACTGTCCTGCGGGACGTACGGCTTCGGCGACCTGCGGCACGTCTGCGCCGCCCAGAGCCGTGAGGAGTCGCCGTGCGAGCGGACGGCGGAGGTGACGGTGCGCAACTCGGGCCGCTCCGTGGTGTACGTGACGTACATAGCGGGCCCGCGGGAGGGTGTGCGCCAGGAAAGCCCGCGGCAGGCGGTCGATCCGGGCGGTGAGGCGACCCTGCGCCCCGGCGGCGGACGGCTGCTGTTCGACATCTCGCTGCGCGGCGCGGACGGCGGCCCGAGCAGCCTGGAGGTGGTCCGGGTCCGGTGACGCCCCGGGGGGGACGAGCGTGCGAACGTCACACGAGTGAACCTTCCCCGGCCCGGCCCGCGTGTCTCCGGTGACGGCCCACAGGACGAGGGGACACGGATGGACACGTACCAGCAGGCACAGCCGGTCGGTGAACCGGACGAGCGGGTCATCATGGGCCCGCAGTTCAAGGCGGACGCCCACCGGCAGTACGCGCGGCTGCGCGCGAAGGGGCCCGTCCACCCCGCGCAGTTCTTCCCCGGCATCACGGGCTGGGTGGTCGTCGACTACGACCTGGCCCGCGAGGCGCTGACCCATCCGGCGCTGCTCAAGGACCCGCAGCCGGCCGCGGAGATGCTGGAGGCGGCGGGCTTCCTCGGACACAAGCGCGGCACCGGGTTCGGCGGCCAGATGCTGGAGGCGGATCCGCCCGAGCACACCCGGCTGCGCCGTCTGGTGTCGGGTGCCTTCTCCCCGAAGCGGACCGCCGAGCTGGAACCGCGCATCACCCGGATCGCCGACCAGCTCATCGACGCCATGCCGCCGTCCGGCGAACTGGACCTGGTGGAGGCCTACACCGCGCCGCTGCCGGTCGCGGTGATCTCCGAGCTGCTCGGCATCCCCGAGGCCGACCGCCAGGACTTCCGCCGCTGGACGACGCTCGCCTTCCAGGTGGGCCACCCCGAGTACGCCACGGCGGTGGCGAGCCTGCACGGGTTCCTGCGCGAGCTGGCCGACGACAAGCGCCGCGCTCCCGGCGACGACCTGCTGTCCGCCCTCGTCGCCGCCCGGGACGAGGACGACGGCCGCCTCTCCCAGGACGAACTGGCCGGCACCGCCGCCCTGCTCGTCATCGCAGGCCACGAGACCACCGTCAACCTCCTGGGCAACGCCGTGCTGGCGCTCCTCCAGCACCCCGACCAGCTGCGGCTGCTGCGGGAGGAGCCCGGGCTGCTGCCCGACGCGGTCGAGGAGTTCCTGCGCTACGACACGTCCGTCGAGCGCACGACGAACCGGTACGCGGCCGAGGACCTGGAACTGGGCGGGGTACGGATCCCCCGCGGCGGCATCGTCGCCGTGGCCCTCGCCTCCGCCGGCCGCGACGCCCCCCTGCCCGACGGCGGCGACCCGGACACCCTCGACATCACCCGCCCCGCCGCCCGTCACCTCTCCTTCGGCCACGGCATCCACCACTGCCTGGGCGCCCCGCTGGCCCGCCTGGAGGCCCGCGTCGCCCTGCACACCCTCCTCACCCGCGTCCCGCACCTGGAACTTGCGGTCCCCGCCGACACCCTCGACTGGTTCCCCGCGGGCATGGTGCGCGGGGTGCTGTCGCTTCCGGTGCGATATCGCACCACGTGAGGCCGCCGGCCACACATGTGCTCCCCGCGCGACCGGCGCCGACATCTGTCCCGGCCTCACTACATTTGTGTGCCGGGGCGGCACCGCGGTACCTACGTGTCACCGAACCTCAACTACTCTGGTCCCCAGGTCGGCCGAGGGGTGACCGAAGCAATCGAGTGGGGTGTCGGCAGGGACCGTTGACGAGACAGGTTTCCGCCGCACGGTTGCCGAGGTGGCCACCCGGACCGCCATCCAGCGACCTGGGCGCCCGGCAGGACGGTCGCTGCCCGTGCAAGGCACTCCCGGCCCGCAGGTTCCGGGGTGTCCGTCTGAGGAGGAACCACGCGTGTCTCGCCAGGTACTCACCGTCGGCCCGGACAGCGCCGACGGCCTGTCAACGATCGGGGAAGCGCTGGCCAGAGCGCGCAGCGGCGCGGTCCTCAGCGTCCTTCCCGGCACCTACCCGGAGAATCTGACGATCACCACGCCGGTCACCATCGTGGCCGCGCAGGCGCGCGGAACCGTGGAGATCGCCCCACGCCGGGGCACCGCCCTGACGCTCAAGGCGGAAGCGGTCATGCTGACCGACCTGGTGCTGCGCGGCCGTGACGAGGAGCTTCCGGTCGTCGACGCGCCCCGCGGCCAGGTCGCGATGGACGGCTGCGAGATCGCGGCCTCCTCGTGGACCGCGCTGCTCGCCCGGAACAACGGCGCGCTGGCCATGCGCGACTGCCGGGTCACCAACGGCGCGGGTGCCGGAATCGTGGTCACCTCGTCCGCGGAGAGTTCGGTGGAGTCCTCCACCCTCGAACACCTCGGCACGACCGGCGTCGTGATCGGCGAACAGGGCCGCGTCACCGTACGGGGCTGCACCATCCGCGACGCGCGCGGCAACGGCGTGCTCGCCAACGGCGAGGGCCAGGGTTCGGTCGAGGAGTGCGACATCTCCTCCACGGACAAGCCGGCGGTGGCCCTGGAGGGGCGCAGCACCACGAACATGCTGCGCACGGTGCTGCACGACACGACCACGGGCGTGCACATCACGAGCGAGTCGCGTACGGTCCTCGAGGACGTGCGGGTGACGAACACCTCCGGCGTCGGCATCGCCGTGGGCATGGGCAGCGATCCCCTGCTGCGCCGCTGCCGGGTGGCCCGTACCAAGGAGCACGCGGTGCTCGTCACGGACCGCTCGCGGGGCACGTTCGAGGACTGCTGGGCGGATTCCAGCGAGGCACCGGCGATCCGGGTGACCGGATCGTCCTCCCCGGTCTTCGTCGGCCTGACGGTACGGGACTGCGCCAGTGCCGGGCTGCTGCTGGAGGAGGAGTCCGCGGCGGAGCTGGACCGCCTGGAGGTCGTGGACGCCAAGGGCGTCGGCATCTCCATCCGCACCGGCGCCAATCCGCTGGTCCGCCGGGCCCGGATCATCTCCGCGGCGGGGCACGGCGTCGACGTGGCCGAGGACGGCAGGGGCCGGCTCGAGGACTGCCTGATCCAGCGGCCAGCGGGCGCGGGCGTGCGCGTCGCGGACGACGGGAACGTCTACGTCGGCGGGGGAGCGGTGGAGGCCGCGGAGGGTGCCGGACTCCTCATCGGCGGCGACGGCGTCATGACCGTACGGGACTGCGCCGTCAGCAAGGCGGGGCAGCACGGTGTCCTGGTCGAGAAGGACGGTGACCTGACCGCGACCCGTGTCACGGCCCACGAGAGCACCGAGCAGGGAGTGCTGATCGCCGACGGCGGGCGGGCGTCGTTGAACTCCTGCGAGATCAGCGGCAGCGGCAAGGACGGCGTACGGATCGAGTCCGACTCCCCGGTCTCCGTGGTGAACTGCACGGCGCGGGACAACGCGGGCGGCGGCCTGATCCAGGCCAAGGCGGGCGACCGGGTGGCCGTGGAGGGCCTGACCAGCACCGGCAACGGCAAGCGGGACGCGTGGGGCGTCGGCGACGCCGAGGGCACCGACCCGGCCGCGTCCCCCGCGACCCAGGAGCCCGGCGACGGCCCGGGCGACGACGCCTCGCTGGCCGCGCTCGACGCGCTGATCGGCCTCGACAACGTCAAGCAGCAGGTCCGTACGCTGGTCAACCTGACCCAGCTCGCCCAGCGGCGGGCCAGGCTCGGCATGCCGGCGCCGCCGATGAGCCGGCACCTCGTCTTCGCGGGCCCCCCGGGCACCGGCAAGACCACCGTGGCCCGGCTCTACGGCAACATCCTCGCCGGGCTCGGCACCCTGCGGTCGGGACACCTGGTCGAGGTCTCCCGGGCGGACCTGGTCGCCCAGATCGTCGGCGGTACCGCGATCAAGACCACCGAGGCCTTCAACCGGGCGCTCGGCGGCGTCCTCTTCATCGACGAGGCGTACACACTGCTGTCCGACGGCCAGGGATCCGGCGCCAACTTCGGCCGCGAGGCCGTCGACACGCTGCTGAAGCTGATGGAGGACCACCGGGACGACGTGGTCGTGGTCGCGGCGGGCTACTCCGCCCAGATGGACGACTTCCTTGCGTCCAACCCCGGCCTCGCCTCGCGTTTCTCCCGGACGATCGAGTTCGAGAACTACACCGTGCCCGAACTGGTCGCCATCGTCGAGAAGATGTGCCTGGGCCACCAGTACCGGCTGGACGACTCGACGCACCAGGCGCTGACCGTGCGGTTCGAACGGATGCCGAAGGACGCCACGTTCGGCAACGGCCGCGAGGCACGCCGGGTGTTCGAGGAGATGGTGGACCGCCAGGCGACCCGGCTCGCCGCCCTCGCCGACATCTCCGAGAGCGACCTGCAACTGCTGCTGCCCGAGGACGTGGGGGCGGACGCGGCGGCAGCGGTCACCGGCGAGGCCGCGGCGCAGGAGCCCGACCCGCTCGAGCGGCTGGCCGACCTGGTGGGTCTCGCGGCCGTCAAACGGGACGTCACCGACCTCGTCAACCTGCTGTCCACGGCACGCCAGAGGGAGGCCGCGGGACTGCCCGTGCCGCGCATCAGCCACCACCTCGTCTTCACCGGCCCGCCCGGCACCGGCAAGACGACGGTGGCGCGCCTGTACGGCGAGCTGCTCGCCTCGCTCGGCGTGCTGCCCCGTGGCCAGCTCGTCGAGGTCTCCCGCGCCGATCTGGTGGGCCGGTACATCGGCCACACCGCGCAGCTGACCCGCGAGGTGTTCGAACGGGCCATCGGCGGTGTGCTGTTCGTCGACGAGGCGTACACCCTCACCCCGGAGGGGGCATCGGCCTCCGACTTCGGCCGTGAGGCGGTGGACACCCTGCTGAAACTGATGGAGGACCACCGCGACGAGGTCGTCGTGATCGTCGCCGGATACACCCGCGAGATCGAGGGCTTCCTGGCCTCCAACCCGGGTCTGTCCTCGCGGTTCTCCCGCCGCGTCGAGTTCGCCGACTACTCGTCCGACGAACTGGTCACGATCGTACGCGCCCACGCGACGACGGCGGGCTACGAGTGCGGGACCGGCACCGGGCAGGTGCTGCGGGAGTACTTCGACTCGCTGCCGCGCGACCGGTCCTTCGGCAACGCACGTCTGGCGCGCCAGGTCCTCGAAGGCATGATGACCCGCCAGGCCGGGCGGATCAGCCAGATGTCGGCACCCGGTTTCGAGGACCTCAGACTCCTGTTGCCGCAGGACGCGCCACAGCGCCAGGGGCTGTCCGCATGACCCGCGAGCCAGGAGTGCGGCCCGCCCGCCGGAGCCCGCGCGCACGGCGCCGGTCGCTCGTACGCTCGTTCGCCGCTGTGCTGCTGCCGCCGGCGCTGACGGCGACGGCCGCGCTGGCCGTACCGTCGGCGGCCGCCGCCGCGGGCACGCCGACCGTCAAACTGCCCGTGATACCGGCCCGGCTCGCCGACGGCGCCGTCTGCACCAAGCGGTCCACGACCACGGCGACGGCCATGCCGTGGGAACACCAGAGCCTGGAACTGCCCCGCGCCGCGCGGATCTCGCAGGGAGCGGGGGTGAAGGTCGGCGTCGTCGACACGGGTGTGGCCACCGGCGCGCCCACGCTGGCGGGGCGGGTCGAGGCCCTCGGCCCCGCCGGAGGCGACTGCGTGGGGCACGGAACGTTCGTGGCCGGACTGATCGCCGCCGCACCGGTGAAGGGCGTCGCCTTCCACGGCGTCGCCCCGCGGGCCGGCATCGTCGCGGTCCGCGGCACCACCGAACGCGGGGTACCGTCGGCTGCCGGCGTGGCGGCGGGCATCCGCGGCGCGGTGAACGCCGGTGCCCGGGTCGTCGAGGTGTCCGCGGCGTTCGACACCAGGTCGTCCCAGCTCGACGCCGCGGTGTCCTACGCCACGAAGCACGACGCCCTCGTGGTGGCCGCCGCGGTACCGGACCCGCCGCGCGGCACCACCGGGTCGGCCACACCGGCGCCCCGGGACTACTGGCCCGCCGCGACGCCCGGTGTGCTGAGCGTGCTGGACGTGGACGTCCAGGGCAGCCGCCCGGAGTCCGCGCCGCTCCCGGTCCACGCCGACCTGGCGGCTCCCGGTGACGGCGTCGTCGGCATCGGGCCGCACGGGCGAGGCCACTTCGTCGGCTCCGGCGCCTCCTTCGCCGCCGCGTACACCGCGGGGGCCGCCGCCCTCGTCCGGTCGGCCTTCCCGGACCTGTCCGCGGGCGAGGTGGCCCGGCGCCTGACGTCCACCGCCTACCCCGACGCCGTACCGCGGCTGGACGCCTACGCGGCGGTCGCCTCGGTCGCGGACGACCCGAAGGCGGACGGCACCGCGACCGCGGCGCAGGACGGTCCGGTACGGCTGCCGGACCGGACGCGGGGGGAGGGGGCCACCCGGACCGCCCTGCTGATCGCCGCCTGCGGAGCGGGAGTCGTCGTCCTGGTCGGATGGGCGGCCGCGGTCGTCCCGCGCGGCCGGGCCCGCGGGTGGCGCCCGACGCGGCGCTGACGCGCGGGAGTCCGCCGAACCGGCCGTGAACGGCTGTGGGGGCGGGCCGGATGTCGCACCCGGCCCGCCCCCACGTGCGCGGCGGTCAGTTCCCCGCCGCGTCCGGGACCTGTTCCACCATCGCCGTCTGCAGCAGCGTCGCCTTGTTCCGGGCGATGTACCGGGCCCTGCCCGGCGGCAGGGCGCGTGGCTTGACGTTGCCGAAGACGTAACCCTCGGTCGGCGGGCAGGACAGCAGCAGACCGGGTGTGTTGACCTCACCCAGACGCCGCAGCAGCTGGTCGTTGAGGCCACGGCCGGCGCCGGTGGCGGACCGCGCCACGACGATGTGCAGGCCGACCTCGTGCCCGAGCGCCAGGAACTCGAAGAGCGGCGCGAACGGATGATCGAAGGCGTTGCTGCCGCCCAGCATGTCGTAGTCGTCGACCAGGACGAACAGGCGCGGGCCGGCCCACCAGTCGGCCTTCCGCATACGGGCCGGGCTGATGTCCTGTCCGGGCAGCCGCGTTCCCAGCGCGCGCTGGGAACCGCCCATCAGCTCCTGGAGCGCGGAGAGCGACACGGCGTGGCCCAGGCGGTACTCCTCGGGAATGGCCTCCACCAGCTCCCGCCGGTAGTCGACCACCAGGATGCGCGCTTCCTGGTGGGTGTACCGGGAGGTGATCGCGGAGGTCACCAGTCTCAGCAGGTTGGTCTTGCCGCTCTCGGTGTCGCCGACGGCCATCAGGTGCGGGGTGCGGCTGAAGTCGTGCCACACCGGGGAGAGCGTCTCCTCGTCGAGGCCCAGCGCCATCCGCAGACCCTCGGTGCCCTCGGCGGCGGGCAACTCGGCGGCGGGCAGCCGGTGCGGCAGCATCCGGACGGCGGGCGCGGGCGCCCCGGTCCACGCCCCCGCGATCCGCTCGACCAGGTCGGCGACGCCGTCGGTGAGGTCGTCGGCGGAACCGCTGCCGTCGACCCGGGGCAGCGCCGACAGGAAGTGCAGCTTCCCGTCGACCGTGAGACCCCGTCCGGGGATGCGCGGCACGAGCGCCGCCCGCCGCACGTCGACCACCGAGTCCATGTTGTCGCCGAGCTTCAGCTCCAGACGCGTGGCGATCTGGTCGCGGATCTGCGTCGTCATCTCCATCCAGCGGGAGGCGGTGACGACCAGGTGGATGCCGTAGTTGAGGCCGCGGGCGGCGAACTGGTTGAACGTCCCGACCAGACTGTCGAAGTCCTGGCGCAGCGTCGCCCATCCGTCCACCACGAGGAACACGTCACCGTGCGACTCGTCGGCGAACTCGCCGGCCGCACGCCGGCGCCGGTAGGTCGCCATCGAGTCGATGTTGTTGTCCAGGAAGAACTGCTCCCGGTGGTTGAGCACCGCCGTGACCTCGGCCACGGTACGGCTGATGCGCTCGGCGTCCA
This sequence comes from Streptomyces sp. NPDC031379, assembly GCF_055569615.1. Classification (NCBI taxonomy): domain Bacteria; kingdom Bacillati; phylum Actinomycetota; class Actinomycetes; order Kitasatosporales; family Streptomycetaceae; genus Streptomyces; species Streptomyces sp. NPDC031379. The sequence continues at coordinate 184,174 of NZ_JBVIIT010000016.1, forward strand.
GCCGGGAGGCGACGCCGCCCAGGTGCGGCAGCCCGGACAGCCCGGACAGCGTGCCGCCACCGAAGTCCAGGCAGTAGAACTGCACTTCGCGGGGTGTGTGGGTCAGCGCCAGCGCGGCGATGAGGCTGCGCAGCAGCGTGGACTTGCCGCTCTGCGAACCACCCGCGATACCGACATGGCCCTCCGCGCCGGACAGATCCACCACGAGCGGGTCCCGGCGCTGTTCGAAGGGCTTGTCGACCAGGCCGACCGGCACCCGCAGACGACCCGTGCCCGGCCACCGCGTCGCCGTGAACCCGCGTTCCGCATCGACCGTGAGCGGCGGCAGCAGCTCGTCGAGCGGCGAGGGCAGGTCGAGCGGGGGCAGCCACACCTGGTGCGCGCCCGGCCCCGCGTCCCGCAGTCGGCCGAGTGCCACCGACAGCAGGCTGCCACCCGTCTCCTTCTCGTCCTCGGCGGCCGGTTCCGCCACCGACGGCTGGGCGGCCGCGCGCGGCACCACGTAACCCGACGTCCACGGCACCACCTGGCTCGCCACCCTGGCCTGTGCGACCGCTCCGCCCCGCCGGCGGTACTCGCCCGACACATAGGCCGCGCGGAAGCGGGTCAGCGCCTCGACACCGCTCTTGAGATATCCGCTGCCCGGCTGCGAGGGCAGCTGGTAGGCGTCCGGCACACCCAGCACACCGCGGCTCTCCATGGCCGAGAAGGTGCGCAGACCGATCCGGTACGACAGATGGCTCTCCAGCTGGTGCATCCGCCCCTCGTCCAGGCGCTGGGAAGCGAGCAGCAGATGGACACCCAGGGATCGGCCCAGACGGCCGATCATCACGAACAGCTCCATGAACTCCCGGTGCGCCGAGAGCAGTTCACTGAACTCGTCGACCACGACGAAGAGACTCGGCAGGGGATCCAGTGCGGCCCCCGAGGCACGTGCCTTCTCGTACTCCAGGGCCGAGGAGTAGTTCCCGGCCGCCCGGAGCAGTTCCTGGCGGCGGATCAGCTCGCCGTGCAGGGCGTCCTGCATACGCGCGACGAGCGCGACCTCGTCCGAGAGGTTGGTGATCACCGCCGAGGTGTGCGGCAGTTCGTCCAGGCCGAGGAAGGTGGCGCCGCCCTTGAAGTCGACCAGGACGAAGTTGAGCGTCTCGGAGGAGTTCGCCAGGGCCAGACCCAGCACGAGGGTGCGCAGCAGCTCGCTCTTGCCGGATCCGGTGGCGCCGATGAGCATGCCGTGCGGCCCCATGCCGCCCTGCGCGGACTCCTTGATGTCCAGCTCGACCGGGAGGCCGTCGCCGCCCACCGCGATGGGCACCCGCAGCCGGGACGCGCCGTCGGCACGCTGCCACAGGGTCGCCGGATCGTGCCGGTACAGGTCGGGAATGCCGAGCAGCGAGGTGAGTTCGACGTCCGCGGCCAGCGGTTCGGCGGCGGAGACCGCCAGTCGCATGCGGTACGGGGCGATCATGCGGGCCAGGGCCTCGGCTGCGGCGGGACCCATGGCATCGGGCCGGCCGAGGAACGTCGTCTGTTCCTTGCGGGTGCGGTCGGTGCGTACCAGGCCGACCCGGTCGGGCTGGACGTCGAGGCGGAGCGTGGTGCGCCCGGGCCGCCACTGCAGGGCGTCGGCCAGGTCGAGGACGACCGCGTTGCGGAAGCCCTGAGCGTCCATGCGGTGTCCGGAGGGCACAGTCACACCGTCCAGGACGACGACCGTGTACGGCTCCTCCCGCCCCGGAGGCACCTCCGGGTCGAAAGCGGGGCGTTCGCCGAACTCGGCCCCCAGCAGGTCCTCCAGGTCGCTGAAGGCGGAGGTCACCATCCGCGCCGGGCCCGCTCCGTCCTCCTCCTGCGGATGCTGGCCGTGCGGCAGCCACTTCACCCACTCCCAGCCGGCCCGGTGCTCGTCCGCGGCGCACACGACGATCCACAGCTCCTCCGGGGCGTGGAAGACGGCGAGCTGCGCCACCATCGCACGTACCAGGCTCCGCCGGGCCGCCTCGTCGCCCCGCATCAGCACCCTCGCCCAGGAGCGCAGATACACGGCCACCGGCTGGTCGGGCACCGTGCTGTAGGCACGTATGAAGCGACGCAGCGCGTGCGCGGAGAGCGGATCGAGGTCCTCCACCGGCTTGGTGGACAGCGGGGTCAGTTTCACGGCCAGCTGCTGGTCGCCGACCGCTATCCGGATCTCGCCGAAGTCCTCGTCCTTCACCCGCCGTTCCCACAGGCGGGTCGTGCGCACCATGGAGCGCAGCGCGGCCGGCTCCGGGTGCCGCCAGGCCAGCGCGAGCTGCTGCTCCATGACAGCACGTCGGGTCTGCTTGCGGATCTGCCCCAGATATCTCAGATAGTCACGCCGTTCCCCCCGCAGCCGCTGCTTGCGTTCACTGGTGCGACGCATGAACTGTCCGATGATCATGGCGGCGGAGGCCAGCACCATCAGGCCCAGCGACAGGTAGACGAAGACACCGTTGGACCCACCCGGGCGCAGGAAGATCAGCATCATCGAGACGGACATCATCGCCATGGGCATGTATGTCCACACCGCGGAGTTGTCGGGCACCGTCTCCGCGAGCACCGGGGGCTCCTGGAGACTCAACTCTCCCTGAGGCATGTCCGGACCGCGCCGACGCGCGGGACGACGAAAAAGCACGGAACTCAACGCATCGGCTCCTTCGGGCAGCAGCCAGTGAGGTATCACCGGGCCCGTTGGCGGAAATGCCGGGGGTGTGAAGCCGGCCCGGCAGCGGGGGTACTCTGCACACGATAGACGGATGTGTCCCGCCCCGCTCAGACACGTATGTGTTGACCGGGCTCTCACCGCACATCCGGACGACCTGATCACCTTCCGCGAAAGCGAATGTGCCGACCATGAGCGACACCTCGGTGGCCAGCCTGTGCCGCCTCACCGTCCGGGCACCCTCCAGGACCATCGACCTGGCCGTTCCGGCAGACGTGCCGGTGGCCGACCTTCTCCCCACGTTGCTCCGGTACTGCGTCGACGGCATGGAGGAGGAGGGACTCGACCACGGCGGCTGGGTACTCCAGCGCCTCGGCGGCCCCGCCCTCGACGACGAGGCCACTTTGGAGGCACTCGGCCTCCACGACGGCGAGGTCCTCCACCTGCGTCCGAGAGCGGAGGCGATGCCCGAGGTCCGCCTCGACGACCTGGTCGAGGGCATCGCGGACGTCACCCGGGAGCGGCTGCACGCCTGGACCCCGGAGCGGAGCAGGCAGCTGCTGCGCGGCTTCCTCGTCTGTGTGCTCGTCATCGGCCTGGGCGTGCTCGCCTGGCCCGGCGGCCCGGTCGTCCCCCGCGCGGCCACCGCGGGCGTCGCAGGCCTGCTGCTGCTCGCCGGAGCCGCCACCGCCGGACGCGCGGTCGGTGACGCGGCGACCGGCGCCGCCCTCGGTGTCATGGCGACCCCGGCGTTCGCGCTCGCGGGCTGGCTGCTGCCCGATGGCGACATCGCCGGCCCCCACGCCTACCACGTCCTCGGAGCACGGCTGTTGGCCGCCGGAGCGGCCGGAGCGGGCGGCGCGGTTCTCGCGCTCGCCGCCGTCGCCGTCTACGCCCCGCTCTTCCTCTCCGCGGCCGTGGTCTGCGTCGCCGCGGCCGTCTCCGGGGCGCTGATGAGCGTCTTCGACGTGCCCGTGGACAAGGCCGCCTGCGTGGTCGCCGCATGCCTGGTGCTCCTCGGGGGGTTCGTCCCCGCCCTCGCGTTCAAGCTGGCCGGCATGCGGATGCCGCCTCTGCCGAGCAACCCCGGGCAGCTCCAGGAAGGCATCGACCCGTACGACAGCCGGGAGGTGGCCACGCGGACGGAGCTGGCCGGCGGCTGGATGATCGCGCTGTACGGCTCGATCGGTGTGGTCTCCGCGGGCTGCCTGATTCCGCTGGTGCGGCGCCCGAACGTCCCGGAGGCGCTGATCGTCGTCGTCCTGTCCGCGATCCTGCTGCTGCACGGACGGGGCATGGTCAACGTGTGGCAGCGGCTCGTCCTGGTCGTCCCCGGCGGTCTGGGCGGCGCGCTGATCCTCGTGGGCTGCGGAGCCTATCTCGCCCCCGCTGACCGGCCCGTGTTCGTCGCCGGCCTGCTGGGCCTGGCCGCCGTCCTCGCCGTCGCCACCTGGACCGTTCCCGGGCGCCGGATGCTGCCCTACTGGGGCCGCGCCGCCGAGCTGCTGCAGTCCGCGCTGGCCATCAGCCTGCTGCCGCTCATGCTCTGGGCCGTCGGCGTGTTCGGCGACCTGCGCGCCATCTCCGGCTGACCGCGACCATGCCGATTCCGACGAAAGCCGCGAGGTAGGCCACCATGCAGTCCAAGCGCGACCAGGTTCAGGCGCACAGCTTCATCATGACCCGGCTGACCGCCGGCATGCTCCTCGCGGAGCCGGACGCCCCGGACACACCACTGGGCCGGACCACCCGGGGTCTGTTCATAGGTGTGCTCATAGCGGTGCTGATATCCGCCGGGGCCGTGGTGTTCGGGCTGATCTCGCCCGGCGGCAAGACCTCGTGGAGGACGACCGGAACACTCGTCATCAACAAGGAGACCGGCGCACGCTACATGTATGTCGGGGGCCGGCTCAGGCCGGTCCGCAACTACGCCTCCGCCCGGCTGATCGCGGGCAGCGGTCTCGCCACCTCCACCGTGGCCACCGCCTCCCTCCGGGGAACCCCCGTGGGCCTGCCCATCGGCATCCCCGGCGCCCCCGAGTCGGTGCCGTCGGCGAGCAACCTGGACCGGGACGCGTGGCTGGTCTGCTCCACCACCGGCGCCGGGGCCGCGGCCGCGCACACCACGCTGGTGGCCGGCGCCCCCGTGGACGGCACGGGGCTGGGCTCGGGAGAGGGATTCGTGGTCAAGGGGCCCGACCGTACGGCCTATCTGGTCTGGCAGGGCAGCCGTCTGCGCCTGGACAAGGCCTCCGGTGCCGCCGTGTCGCTCGGCTACGGCTCCGTGACGCCGCGACCGGTCTCCGCGGCCTTCCTCGACGCCCTGGTGGCCGGCCCGGACCTGGTGACGCCCGACGTACCCGGCCGAGGTGTCGCCGGACCGTCGCTCGACGGCAGGGCGAGCACGATCGGCCAGGTGTTCCAGGCTCAGGTGCCCGGCTCGGACGAGCACCCGTACTACCTCCTGCGCAAGGAGGGTTTGGTGCCGCTGACCACCACGCAGGCCGACCTCCTCCTCGGCGACCCGCACACGCGTGACAAGGCGTACGGGGGACAGACACCGCGAGCGGTGGCCCTGGGCGCCGACGCGCTGAAGCAGCACCTGGCGCCCGGCGCGGAGGGCCGCTCGCCGGCCTCCGTGGACCTGCCCACCGCACCGCCGAAGCCGGTCGACATCACGGCGGACAAGTCCGCGTGCGCCGGTGTGGAACAGGCCGGGGACGGCACGAAGGTCACCACGTCGCTCGCGGCGACGGAGGACCTGACCCCCGTCGCCCAGCCGTCGGCGGACGTCGCACGGGCCTGCCTGCGGGTGGACGACGTCGTGGTGCGCCCCGGCCACGCGGCACTGGTACGGGCCCTGGGAGCGGGCGGCACCACCATGGGCACCACGACGTACCTGGTCGACGACACCGGCACCAAGTACCGCATCCCGACGGCGAAGGCACTCGGCGCGCTCGGCTACAGCGAGGGCCAGGTCACCTCACTGCCCTCCCCGTTGCTCTCGATGGTGCCGACAGGGCCGGACCTGGACCCGGACGCGGCGACCGGGGCGGTCCGGCCGACGACGCCGGCGCAGTGTGCGCCGCGCGGATGACGGGCCCCGACCGAGGCATTGCCTGCATCACACGTGAAGCCGCATGTGTGGACACACATGAACAGGTACGGTAGAGGCCGGGCAGGGTTTCGGCTGACGGTATCCGGCGGACCATGGCAGGCAGTTCACACGTGCCGAGCCGCCGGACGAGGAATGTGCCGCGACCGCCCGGACACCACCTACATGTCGAGCGTCGGGGCGGTGCGAACTCCTCGGCGGAGCAATCGAGAGGCTGAGCATGGCAGGAAACGGCCAGCAGTCAAGTGAGCACGGGACACGCAACGGCATCCAGGCCCTGGAAATGGCGTTCTCCGGGGTCTTCAGGGCCCGTCAGGACGTGGAGGCCACGCGGAACAACCTGGCCGCGGGCTACAAGGGCAGCGACGGTGCGCTGTTCGGCAAGCTGCTGCAGGACTGGGAGGCGAAGGTCGACGCCGTTCTCCGCAATCTCGAGGACATGATCGACAAGCTCAACACCAGCCTGACCGAACACCAGAAGGCGCAGGGCTCCGCGAACGACGAGATCAACGCGGCGTACCAGAAGTCGAGCACGGTCTTCGACCAGCTGACCGGCGCCGCCTGAGCCCGGCCGCGCCGCCCGAGGGCGCACCTCTCAGCCACTTCCAGGGAAAGACGAGTCCAACCATGCCGGATGACATCCTGGGCGACGGTTTCATCTATGTGAGTTACGACCACATGGAGAACGCCGCCGCCGACATGATCTCTCAGACCAAGGCGATCGCGACGACCATCGAGAACATGGAGAAGGAGCTTCAGCCTCTGAAGCAGTCCTGGTACGGCTCCGATGCGGCCGCTTACGAGGAGAAGCAGAAGCAGTGGAACCAGGCCATCGACGACGCGAAGCAACTGCTGATCGACAACATGGCACTCCTGAACCGCCTGGGCGCCCACTACGGCGACACGGAGAGAAAGCTCGTGAACATCTGGCAGCACTGATCGCCCGTTGAGCCGAGCCCGCACCACATGCACCGGAACCGGCAGCCGAAGCGTGCGAAGTGCGCGCGCCGGCTGCCGGTTCCGTCCGCCGCCCTACAGCTTGGAGGACTCATGGGTGATCTGTCGCAGCTCGACGGGAAGTCGCTGCAGACGTTCATCGACACGGAACTCAAGGACTTCGTGACGCAGACGGACAACATTCGTGAGGACGCGGCCCCGGGGAGCGATCACCCGGGCCGAGCCCTCAAGAGCCTGATCAACGGCGAAGCCGATCCCGAAACACTGAACCAGAACCAGTACCTCGCGCTCGGCCTGATGGTCGGGGACGGGAATCTCACGCACGGCAAGGCCCTCATAGAAGCGCTGACCCGGTCGGCCAAGTCCGTCGACGACATCCTGGAGAACCAGCAGCGACTGTTCCGGGACATCGACAGGGACTTCAGAGAGACCCTGAAGATCATGGGGGCCACACAGAGCGACAACATCACCGAGATCAGTGGGGAGAAGCTCCTCGACATCTTCGATGACGTCGACAGTGACATGACCCCGTCGGACAGCAAGAGTCAGAGCTAGAGGACACGGAGCGGAGTTCTCGCATGGCAAACGATCCGGATGACTACTGGGCTCAGGCGGTGAACAACTATACCGGCTACCCGATGCCGAGCCGGCAGTCCCTCTTTGAGAAGCTGAAGAGCAAAGAGGGGATCCCGCTCATGCGGGTGAACGTGGTTGAGCATCCGATGCGCGCTGTCAAACCGGAAGACTACACCGCCGTTTCCGGATGGCAGTCGTCCCATGGCGAGGATTATCGACTCGCTTTCTACACGCATCACGGTAATCAGCAGGTCAAGCTCTACACAGCGGACATCGTCTTCATCGCGACTCTGGCCGACGCCGAAGGAAAGAGCCATCTGTCGGATGCGGGCTCGACCCGGGAAGGGGGAACCCTCAAGGGCAAGTACGGGGACGAATGGAACGACACCGAGCTGTGGCGTTACGTATCCGCTCCGAAGTTCGCTCTCGAGAAGCTGGTCAATGAGTACAGCACCAAGGGCTTCTCCTACAACGGCCAGACGGTGAACGATTCCGATGCTGTTGACCTGGTCTCGTTCACTCGGACCGCTCAGGCTTTCGACCGGGCAGCGGCGTTCTTCAGACGCCAGCTGGGGCCGCTCGAAAAATGGCACAAGCAGCTGGGTGGTGAGGACGCGGCGTGGAAGGGGCAGTCCGCCGACGTGGTGCGGACCCTCTTCCAGACACTGCACAAGAACTATGAGAGCTATGTCGACCAAATGGGTGGGCGCGATTTCAAGTCCAGTCATCAGTTGCTGGGCAACGGCAATCCCAACCCCCAGTCGACGTATTCGGAGATGCTGTTCCAGGCCCAGTGGGATCTGCATTTCGAGGCGAAGGTCCTGAAGGATGCCTGGCAGAACTGGGCCGACTCGGCGGAGCATGATCCGCACCGGTCCCTGCTCGAAGAGCTGGACGCGCTGAGCGACTGGATCATACATAACAATGTTCCGCTCGTCGTGGTCGACCCCGATAGCCTCGGTTCCCGATACGACTGGTCATCGGATGACGACGGGGACGAAGACCTCACGTATACGAGCCAGGAGGCCTTTGACACCTTGCCGGGATTCTCCGACAATCCGGGAATAGGGGCCCTCGACGACATAAATACCTGGAAGAAAATCGGCGAGCAGGCGGTGGACCGCTGGAATCGCAACGTGGAAGGCTATCTCATCGCGGCCGCCAAGCAGTCTCTTTCCAGGCTCGGGAAAGGCTGGAGTGATGCTTCCGAGGATTTGAGGCAAGAGGTCCATGTGAAGGACCCCGCAAGCCTCTCCAATACGTACGAGAAAGAGGAGACGAAGAGCGAGAAGGAGGCTTCCCAGAAGGCTCTCGATGACGCGAACAAGAAGAACGGCGAAGCCTGGAACAACCTCAACAAGAATCTCTCTGATTCCAACAAGAACAACAAGGGCCTGTTCGACAACCTGAACCAGAACCTTGCTGACTCCAACAACAACCAGAAGCAGCTCAACAGCGGCCTGAACGGGCTCGGGGACAGCCTCGACCACGGCCTCAGCAACTTGGGCGGCAACTTCTCCCGGAGTCTCGACCCGGACGCCCTCGGCGACGGGCTGAATCTCAGCGGCGACGGCAAGGCCTCGCTGCTGAACGGCGGTCTGAACATCCCGGCCGGCCATTCCGACGGCGCCGACAGCCCGCTGAACAACGGCACCACCCTTCCGTTCGGCGACTTCGCCTCCCTGAACCCGAACACGTCCACCGGCGACACGTCCACCGGCCACACCTCCCCGGTCGACCTCAACCCCGGCTCGCTCACCACCGGCGGCCCCCGTCTCGACGCCGACGGAAACCTGGTGCAGACGTATCCGGACGGCACCAAGACGGTGTTCAACCCCGACACCGGGAAGCTCGTGACGACCGCCCCGAACGGTCACAGCACCACGACCCGGCTGAACCCCGGCGACATCATCACCAATCCCGACGGGAGCCACACCCAGCTCAACTCGGACGGCACGCTCACCACGAAGTTCCAGGACGGCACCAAGACGGTGTTCGACCCGTCCGACGGCACCCTGCACACCACGAACCCGGACGGTCACACCGCCACGACCCACCTGAACAAGCCGATCGACATCCCCGATCTGTCGGGCGGTGGGACCAACCTCTCGCACGGCGGAACCTCCCCGCTGAACGACACACATCTCGGCTCCGGCAACGGGCATCTCAACGGCGACACGGACGCCGACTACCTGGACTACGACAGCACACCTTTCACAGGAGGTACGCTGGGCGGGGCCCTGGGCGGTCACGACGTCGCCGCAGCCAACACCCAGAACTCGGCGGCGTCCGGAGGGGGCACACCTCTCAACCCCGGTTTCGGTGGTGCGGGAGCCGGAGCGGGTGGCGCGGGAGCCGGCGGGGCGAACGGGGAACGTGTGCGTACGTCACTGAACGACACGAGCAACCTGTCCGCACTGCGCCGCAACGGTTCCGTGGCGCCGGCCATCGACGGCGAGGCCACGCCCTTCAGGCGGGGTGGGACCCAGACCACCAGCTCTCCCATGGGCGGCGCCCCGATGGGCGGCATGCAGGGCGGCCAGTCCACGGAGAGCGCGGAGCGGCAGCGCACCAACTGGGTGGAGGAGGACGAGGACGTGTGGGGCACTGAGGAAGGCGGAGCGCCGGCGGTGATCGGATGAGCGGGACGGAGAAGAACGGCATGGCACGGGCCACGGACGACGCGCCTGACGCGGCCGTCGCGGCGAACCCCTTCACCGAGTCTCTCGGTCAGCGCCTCGCCGAGACCCTGGCCGAACTGGACGCCGTGACCACCGGCCTGACCAAGGTGCAGGAGGAACTGCGCGAAGCCACCTACGTCGTTCGGTCCCGTGACCGCGTGGTGGAAGCCACGGTGGGTTCCCAGGGGCAGCTGATCGGCCTGAGGTTCCTCGACAACAGGTACCGCACCATGAGCGCGACCGAGCTTGCCGCGTCCGTGCTGGAGGCCGCTCGCCAGGCACGTGACTCGATGTCGCGTCACGTCATGCGGACGATGGCGCCGTTCACCGAGCCACGGCCGGGCCTGCCGCCCATGGAGGGCTTCGACATCGACTGGGCCGACATCTTCGGGTCCGGCGTCCTGGAAGAGCCGGAGACGTCGTCCCTCCGGAAGGGGCGTGCGTCGTTGCGGGACGAGATTCACGAGGACGGGGAGGAGTAGGAGCCGTGGGAAACGCGTTTTCGGCGAGCCCAGGAGACATCCATGCGGTGGCGGAGGTCCAGCACAGGATCACGGAACTCGTGGCCGACTGCATGGACGGATTCAGACGAGATGCCGCCAGGGCCGCCGGCTGGGTCGGCGAGGACGACTCCATGGCGAGGGAACTCGGCCCGCGGGACGAGAAGGAGCGCAAGGGTACCGAGGAGACGGGCACGTCGCTGCTGGACGCCATCTCCGGCATGGCCAGGGTGCTGAACGCGAACGGCGACATCATCCAGGGCGCCCAGAACGACGCCTACGAGGCCATCGACGACCAGGCTTCCAGGACCGGGAGGCACTGACCCGTCATGGCCATCGTGGTTCCGAAATGGCTCAACGACCTGTTCTACGCCCTCATGGGCGAGCGCATGCCGCAGGCCAATGAGGATCTCGCCTATCTGAGCCACGAGGCCTTCACATCGTTCGCGAACAAACTCCGCAAGCTGGGCGAGCTGATCACCGAATCGGTCGGCTCCGCCGGCAAGGTGCTGCCGCCCCAGGTGGCCGACAGCTACGTCCGCGCCGTGCAGGTGCTGACCGACGACGGCGGCACGAACCACATCACCGAGTTCGCCAAGCAGTTGGACGACATCTCCGACGGGCGGGTGAAGACCTCCATCAGCATCGCCGAGTCCAAGATCAGTATTCTGATCGAACTGGCGATCCTGGCGGCGGAACTGCTGTTCCTGGCCGTGATGTCGTTCTTCACCGGCGGGGCCACCTCGGGCGAGGCAGTGGAAGCCAAGCTGCGCACGCGTGCCCGGATCCTGGTGATCCTGGAGATGCTGGCCAAGCGCACCCATCTCCTGCCGACCCTGAGCGAGGCACTGGAAGAGGCGTTCACGACGCTCGCCGCCCGGCTGGCTCTGATCCTGACGGCGGCGCCCGGCCGCAAGCCGCACGGTATCGACATGAAGGACGTCATACTGAGCGGAGTCACCGGCGGCCTCACCTCGATCTTCGATCACCTCTTCCACGGCGGAAAGAACCTCTTCAAGGGGCTCTTCAAGAGCAAGTTCGACATCGACGCCGGCTTCGACAAGAAGTTCGCCGACAAGAACAAGATGCCCGGCCTGAACAGCGGTCCCGGCAGCGACACCGTCACGCACGGAGGGAAGAACCTCGCGTCCGACGGGCCGGTTTCCGGCGGCGGGAAATTCGCTGCCAATACCGCCGACCACGGGTTCGACGCGATCGGCGAAGGCGCGGCCGAGACGTTCGCCGAGTCACTCGTCTACCAGCAGCCGCTCAGTTGGTCGACCTTCCACGGTGCGGTCGTCAGCAGCCTGAACACCGCGCTGATATTCACGGGAGTGCAGAAACTCAGCCTGGGCTTCCGCGATTTCGTCTTTCCCAAGAACCTGGATGTCACTCGCAACAGCGTCTCGGCCGTACTGAACACCGACCCCGCCAAGGCCGCCGGCGGGATCGGCGCGGTCCCCGGACCGGGCCGGGACACGCAGGTCCCCACCCTGGGCACGGGCGTCCCCGGCCCGGTGTCGTACACCCCCGACGACCTCACCGAGGCCGGCCCGTCCCCGGTCACCACCACCTCGCAGACCGGCACCCCGGACGGGCCGCACGTGTCCGTCTCCCCCGCCACCACGGGCGCCGTCCAGGGTGCGGGCTCGGCGACCGCGAACGGCGGCGGACACATACCGGCGCGGAACACCGGCGCGGGCGTGACACACGATCAGGCCGCGCCCGAGACCCCCGCCGGCGACGGGGCGCACGCACAGCCTCCGGCCGAGGCGAACCCCGGTACGCAGGTGGCGCCGGGCCACGACGCCACCGACCTCTCGGACGCTTCTCGGCCGGGCCCGGTCGCCGCCCCCGGAAAGACGGCACACGCGCCGTCCGGCCCCTCCGCCGTCATCGACGACTCGGCGACACAGGACTCTCCGGACGCCGAGCACGGGTCCGCGGCGCGGCCGGACTCGCAGTCCGTGACCGGCCCGGTGACGACGAGCGCCGCGGGACCGGCCGTGGTCGCCGGGACCAGCCAGACTCCGCCCACGTCTGCGTCTGCGGCCACTGGTACGGCCACTGGTACGGCCACCGGACCGGCCACTGGACCGGCCACCGGACCGGCGGGGAGTACGGCTCAGGGACCGGCGGCGGCCAAGAACGCCCCGGCTACGAACGCCCCGGCCACGGCGAAGGCCGACGGCACCGGTCCGGCGCACGGTACGAGCGGACCGACCGGACAGAACCGCCCGAAGGCGGAAGCCGACCGGAGCGGCGAGCGGGACGGCACCGACGCCGTCCCGACCGTCTCCGGCACGCCCCACCCGGCCACGACGGCGGACACGACCACCACGCACGGTCGGGACACCACGGCCGGCCCCGTCGACGTGTCAGGGGACTCCCGGACCGAGGTCCTCGTCGACGCGCGGGCCAGCGACGCCCAGCCGGGCGTCACGCCGATCGTGACCGTCTCGGCGGGACGGAACGACGGCGGGAAGAAGACCGACTCGGCCGCCGGGCGGGATCCGCAGACCGCCGGGCCGGATCCGCAGACCGCCGAGCCCGTGAGCACGGTCTCGAACGAGACCGAGACGCAGGACGAGGATTCCGCCGCCCCGGTCCCGGTGGCCACCGTGTCGCAGACCGACACCGCGGACCCGGATCGCGTCGTCGCCGAGGACCCCACTCCGACGGCGGCCTCGGGCGACGTCACCACCACCGCTCCGCCCGCGGCCTCCCCGGCGGAAACCGTGTCCGTCCCGGTGGTGTCCGAGACGGCGACCGCGCGGGCGGAGACGACGGACGCTGACGCCCTCGTCGGCGTCGTGCCCGCCGACAGGACCGCGCTGCTCCAGGACATCGACAAGAAGGCCAAGAGGTTCGGCAAGCTCCGCGAGGAGACCGCGCTCAAGCCCGCTGTCGAGGCGCACCTCCTCTTGGTGCAGAACAACGTCGCACTGCCGTCGATCCTGCCTGGCGACGGTTCCCGGGCCCAGGAGCGGCTGACGGTCCTGCGGGACGCGATCGCCATGGCCCTGCACGAGGGGCCGCGCAACGAGGCACAGGCGCTGACCATGGCGGGCCGGGACACCTTCGACCTGCACGCTCCTCGTCCGGTGATGGTGGGCGGGGCGCCGACCGCGCAGAACGACGACACCACCGCCGGCCCCTCGCGATCCGATGACGGAGCGCAGGCGTCTCAGGCGGGTCCCTCCCGCGCCCCGCACCCGTCCGCCGACGATGCGGACGCCGCATCCCCGCTGCCCCGGAGTACGCGGCGCCGGGTGAAAGTGGTGCCGCCCGCGCTGGACCTCTCGGCGCCCGGCCGACGCACTTCCCGTCCGCCGATCGGTGCCCGGACGTCAGCCACGCTGCGTACGCCGAGGGCGCCGGGCTCGGCGGGCAGGACGCCGGACACCGGCCGCGAGCCGACACGCACCAGCGCGCCCGGGGACGGGGGCGCCGCGCGGACGACTCGGACGCCGCCGACCGCCGGCGCGCCCCAGAGCACGAGAACTTCCGGGACCGCGAGAACTCCCGGCAGCGCGAGAACTCCCGGCACCGCGAGGACGCCCAGGACCGCGAAGGCGCCCAGGACCCCGGGGCCTCTGCGCACCCCGAGAACACCTCTGGCCGGCGGGCGGGCGAGCCATCCCCGCACGCCCGTCAGCCCTGGTCATGTGCGGACCTCCGCTGTCCAGGCGATGCGTACCGATCCTCACCGGTTCCTGAGCGAGAACGTCATCTCCCTGAACATGGCGGTCGGCCTGCAGTCCTACGCGCCCCGCCTGTCGTCGCAGCAGGCCACGAAGGTCGTCGCGGCACTGGACGACACCTCTCTGCAGCGCCACTGGTTCGTCCTCGTGGAGGCCGGCCGGGACACCAGCGGCAAGCCGCAGTACATGCTCGCCCCGGCGGTCGAGAAGTACGCGCAGCACTATCCGCACGTAGCGGCGTTCAGTGAGATACCGCAGAGCAGGCTTCCGGTCATGCGGAAGGATCCTTCCTATCTGCAGGCCGGCTTCCTCCCCTACCTCACGGGCGCCACCAGCAACCTGGACACGGCGATCGGTCACACGGAGGTGGTCAGAGACCCGAGCGATGCCGAGTTCAGCCCCGACTTCGTGGTCACCCCCACGATGAACGGGTGTGCTCTCGCCGTCACCGCCGGATCGGTTCCCGGTCGTTTCACCGCCTGGCATTTCCAGTCGCCGTCGGCCTTTTCGAACGTGACGAACGCCGAGAGGTTCCGCAGGATCAAGCGGCCCACCGACTGGTACGGCGACGGGGAGTACTACGACGTCGCTCCGCCCAGCCCCACCGGGACCAGTGGTCCCATGTTCGAGACCACCAACATGCTGTGGCGGGGGCCGGACGGCTGGGAGGTGCTCAGCCAGGAGAGCCGCACCGGCCATATGAGCAAGTCGGTCACCCTCCGCCGTTTCCAGCACCGGCCCATCCGGCTCACCGAGGGCGGAGAACTCCGCCAGATCGCCAGTGTCTACCAGGGGCTGGCCCGAGCCGAAGCCTTCGAAGACAACATCATCGAGCAGCGCTATCGCAATATCCTGGCGACCAGGCCGGCCAGAGGAGAGGAGGAGACGTACAAGAGAATCGAAACCGTCTACAAGCTCATAAAGTCGCATGTCGAAGGCGAGATCAGGCAGATAGGCGAGGCGCCGGACTTCCCGTCGCTCCAGCGTCTGGCAGCGGATTTCCGCCGCGACCGTGCCGCGTATCTCCCCAGCTTCGAGAATGCTCTTCCGGAGCTACGGGGAAACTTCTCTCTCCCGCTTTTCAACAAGCGTGAACGGGATCGGATCGAGCTGCGCGTCAAGAACACCAAGGAACTTGTCCAGTCGTTCATGGACAACAGGTATCGCAGCTGGATCGACCGTATGGAGAGCGAGGCGGGGGAGTACGCCCGTCCCGCGTGGGACCTGCTCTCCTCGGCCGATCGCCTGGAACTCAACCGTCTCGTGGCCCGCGGGACCGGCCGCGAGGCCGACGCGGACCTCGCCCAGCGGGTGGAGGACGCCTACCGCGAGCTGCCCGACTCCTGGTACTCCCAGCCCCTCACCCGCCGCGCGGAACTGATCGGCAACAAGATCGCCACCGGCACGTTCTTCCCGGGCACCGGCGGCTCCTCCTCGACACCCGGTGACGGCGTACGGGTTCAGCCGCCGGCGGGGCCGTCCGGCACGGAGCACGGGAGCCAGGAGCCGGACCCCGGCCCCGAGCCGGGTCGTACGACGTGGATCGGCTCGGTCGACGAGGAGCCGCTGCCGCGGGCGGCCAGTCCCGAGCAGGAGGACGCCGGTCCGGGGCCGACGAGCGTGCGGAGGCTGCGGCCGAAGCTGAGTATCGACGCCGGCGTGACCGCGCAGAGGGCCGGCCAGTCGCCCTTGTCGCCTGCCTCACCGCTCCAGGTGATGATCTCGCCGGTCGGTTCGCGGACGCCCGTCGGCCTGCGGTGGAGTCCGGTGACCCCGGTGACCGCGGGGCCGGATGCGGCGCGTACGCCCACCGACGCGACGGCCCATGTCTTGCCGCCGGAGTCTCCCGGTCCAGCCGACGCCGGGGTGACCGGGCCGGTGACCGCGGACGAGGTGATCCGCATTCTGCGGGACATGGCGTCGGGCACCGACGCCTCCTGGCAGGGCACGAACCAGCTGGGGCCGGACCTGTTCGGCCTGCGCCGGCCCGCGCCCACTCCTGACTTCCTGGTGAACCCGGAGACCCACGAGCCGTACGACTACAGCGCCATCGACGCCGACCAGGCAGCGTACTTCCTGAACGCCATGGACATGAAGTACCGGTGGGATGCCACGGAGTTCGACCCGGAGCGCTGGCAGGACACCGGAACGTTCAGCTACTCCCATCGCCGCACCACCCACACGTGGACCCCCCATCAGCAAGCTCCTCGGCTTCCCTCGCTCGATGCCCGTACCACCGCTGTGGTGCACGCCATCTGGTTCGGCGGGCCACCGCGTCCGGACGGGCCGAGCGCGGGTTTCTGGACACGGTTCGGCGCCGCGGCGCACAAGTTCCGCACGTCGGCCGTGTTCGTCCTGTGGACGGACGTCTCCCGGGCGGACATCGAGTGGGTCAGCAGGTACGAGGAGGCCCCGACCGATCCCGAGGAAGCGCGGGTGTGGGCCCTGTACAAGTGGGCCACCGACAACGGGGTCAGGCTCGTCAGCATCTTCGAGGTCTTCAACGAGTCGGCGCCCATGGACCTGCACGACGAGTTCATGGCCGAGATGCTCAAGGGCACCGGTCCCGGGTGGGCGGCGGGCAGTGACATCGCCCGGCTGGAGATCCTGGACCGGCTCGGCGGGTTCTACACCGACGGCGACAACGACATCGACGACCTCCGCGCCTTCGCACAGGTGACCAACAGCCACGAGGGCTATGCCGTCGGCGCGAACAGCAGGCTGTTCTCCAACTCCGCTCTGGCCGTGCAGATGCACCATCCCTTCCCCGGCATGGCCAAGGCACTTCTCAAGGCGAACTACACAAGGACACAGCCCGAGCTGCTCAGCTCCCTCGCCGGGGTGTCCAACGACATGTTCACGCGGTGGCCGTGGCGGGCACGACGTCACTCGGTGATGTCCCGTACCGGGCCGGACAGCTACTGGCGGCTCTTGCCGGCCCTCGGGCTGACCAACTTGAAGGAGATGCCGCGGCTCGGGGGACTGTCGATCCGTTCGGACAACAGCTGGGCACCCGAGAACTCGGCGCCGGCAGCAGTCGCCGCCCCGGTACGCCCGTACACGGCGGAGGAGACGGCGTACTTCACCGCCGCCGTCGTCCAGACCATGGTGCGCAGCCTGCTGAACCGAAACGGCGACCTGCACCTCACCCAGATCGAGTCCGCGCTCGGCCGCCACGACGACCCCGACCTCGTCTGGGCATCCGCCCTGGGCTTCCTGGCGTCCCGGGAGGATCTCCGCTCGCTCGTCAGGGGCGTGACCCGGACGACGTACGTCGACGAGACGACCTCCCGGCGGGTACAGCTCCCGCCGGCCGCGGAAGCTCTGCTGCTCCCGCCGGAGGACCCGCACGCCCCGGCCCCGATCGGCAACGGGGACGGCTGGTGGCTCGGCGAGCGGTCGGAACCGGTACGCATGGCGGCCCTCCCCACCGGCGAGCAGGACGCGGAGCCGCCGGCCGGTGAGCCGGGTCCTTCCCGGTCATCCGGTCCGACACGGACGCCCGGGAACACCTCGCCCTCGCCCCCGGGCAAGGGCAAAGGCAAGGAGCGGGCAACGGACGGGTCGGAGGTTTCCGAGGACTCTGAGGACTCGGAGCAGTCCCTTCCGGAGAGCCGGCAGCTTGCCGTGGGACTGCTGGACGCCGCCGGAGCCGACCTGAGTCCCGTGTTCGGCGCAGACGAGGGTGCCGAGGCACGGCGGGCGGCCAACGAGGAGATGGTGGACCAGGCCGAGGCCGCTCTGCCCGATCGTGACTCCGTCCGGGCCCAGACGCTCGCCGACCAGTTCCTTCCGCCTGCGGACGGCTGGCCCGACGGCGCGGGGCCGCATCCGGCGCCGGGTCAGGGGCAGGGACAGGGCGCGGGACCGGCGCCGGCGGCGGCACCGGTGGCGGGACCGACCGCTCTGACGCGCGGTCAGGTGAGGGTGCTCGCCGAAGCGTTCCTGGGGGAGCGGCCGGACGTGGCGGCGGCCCGCTGGACCGCTGACGCTCTGGTGGACGTGTGGGTCGGGGCAGACCGTCTGCTGGCCCACGAGCAGGGCAGGACGGCGCGGGAGGACGGCGCGGCGGAGCTTCGCCGCGGCGTGACCGAGCGGCCTCGTGTGGACCCGGTGCGAGACGCGGCAGAGGTCAGGCTGTTGTGGCAGACCGCCGTCACCAGCACTCACCTGGACGTCGAGCGGATCCTGACCGAGGCCGTGGAAGCCGTTCGCACTCGGCGGCACGGTGCGCCACCCGCGGCCTTCCCGCACGTCCCGGTCTACACGGCCCGTACGGATCACGCCCTGGCCGCCGGGGTCGACCGGATCCTCGCCGACCCGGAGACCACCTCCCGGCTCTCCCCCGAGCACCTGGCCGTCCTGCGCCGCGCACAACAGGGCGCCCCGGCGACCATCGGCCGCGACAACGGCCGGCCCGACGTAGCCGCTCCGTCCGTGCCGCCCGCCGCGCCGGCAGCGCGCTCGGCGGACCCCGCCCAGGCCGTCGAACCGACCTGGTCGGACACCGCCTCGGACCAGTCGCCGGGCACGCTCTCCCCGAGTTCCTGGACGGCCGGAAGCCGGACTCCCTCCCCGAGCCCGGAGTACGAGAACGAGGGGGCCGAAGCTCTCTTCACCGGCTCGGCCCACCTGGAGATCGCCGAACCGCACGGCGACGACGACGGCCTCGTCCTGCTGCGTCGCCGGCCGGACCGGCACACCGCGGTGACGTTCTCGCAGGACCGCACCCTCGCCGTCAGTTCCGACGGCGCCTTCCAGTCCGCCTTCGCGACCGCCGAGGCGATCGACCGTGCCAACGCCGCGCTGACGGAGAGGGGCAGCCGCGTCCGCCTCCGCGCGGACGAGGACCACATCGACGTCCCGTCACCCGAGGCGGACGACTGGATACGGCTCCACCGCGTCACACCCGAGCTGCCCGGCAGGCCCGACGCCGACTCGCGGAAGCTGGCCACCCTCGCACTCGGTGGCCCGCCCGACCGCCTCGTCTTCCGTGACCTCCACGGCGGCACCGCGACCGCCGGCATCGGTTCCACCGGTCGGCTGGACGAGCTGCACCGACTCGTGACAGCGCTGGTCGACACCATCGAACACGGGAAGTACTCGCGGGCCTTCCCGGACGCGGACTGGGCCGCCGAGGCCGCGGGTGCGCCGGCCGGACAGGCGGACGCGGACCCGGCGGACGCCGCGCTGCCCGGACACCGCTACGCCACCCAGCTGAGCGGCAACCACCAGGCCGTGCGCACCCTCGTCGAGGGCATCGGCGCGAACAGCGGGGCCGTCGCCGGGGTGGGCGAGACCTATGTGACCCAGACCATCGCCGCGCCCGACGAGACGGACGGAAGCATCGCCCGCCACGGCCGGGACTTCGACGCGGCGGACAACCCGTACGGATACCACTACGCCACCGTCGTCCTGGCCAGCGAGGACGGGGGCTCCCAGGTCACGTTGGAGAACGCCGCCGACTCCGGCGAGCGCAGACACCTTCTCGCCGAGGTGGTCCGCCGCAACCTGGAACGGTTCCCGGCAGACCACCTGGCCGGGCTGCAGACCTCTCTGCGGGCGCAGGTGGGCACGGCGGAGTCCCCGGGCGAGAGGGCGATCGCCGAGGCCACGCTGGACACCGTCACCCAGCTGCTCGTCCTGCGATCGGCGCTCGACGGAGCGCAGCGAGCGTCCGAGGACGCCGGCCACGACCCGGCCGGCCCGAGCCTGCCGAGCGCTGTGCAGGCGCAGGAAGCGAAGGCGATCGCCGCCGTCGATGCCCTCCTCGGCCGCCTGGGACTCCCGGACGCGGGCCGGCAGTGGCGGCTGCGTCTCCTCCGTCCGGCGCACGGCGAGACGTTCCACGACCTCATGCTGAGGGAAACGGGGATCGCCAACGCGTTCACCGCGGTGGTGGCCGGGGCTGCCGACCAGACCATCGACACCTCGTTCCCCTACTCCGCCGGCGACATCACCCCGGCGGAACTCGCCGCATGGGCAGAGCACACCACCCGGCTGACCCCGCAGGCCCGGAACATCGTCGCCGACCAGCACCACCACGAGCAGGCGGAGTTCGCCACCGACTCGCTCCGGGACGTCAAGAGGGACGTCTATCTGTGGCGCAGACTGGGCACGATAGCGGGCGTCCGGGGCCACGATCAGGCCCGTACGGGAGACGACGACGCCGCCAAGGAGTTCCGCGCCCGGACGAAGCGGATCGAGGAGGCCAAGAAGCAGGCCAAGAGCCGCTCCAACCGGCCCATCCCGGACGCCTTCCTCAACAGTCCTTCCGCGCACCTGCTCCACGCCGTGCGGTCACGGCAGGACTGGATCGCGGAACTGCGCCTCGCCGTTGCGCAGCTCACCGACGACGACCTCCGCTACGACCGAGCCGTCTTCCGGCACCGCATCGACGTGCTCGGTGAGCAGGTGGGCCGGATCCGTGCCGAGCTGACGGCACGCGACGCGGCCAGAACGGACCAGCGGGACTCGCGCGCGCAATGGATCCTGGACCAGGCCACGGACGACGACCTGCACGACTCCGTGAACCGGATGTGGGTCGCCGCCAAGGTGCTGGGCGACGGGGTCCGCCGGCTGCGGCACGGCGAGGACGTGGACGGCCTTCTCACGGACGCGGAGGAGCTGGAGCGGCGCCGGAACGAAGTGCTGACAGCGCTGCACGTCCTTTCGGAACTGGCCGACCGGGACGTCCCGTGGAGCGGGACCGACCCGCACACACGGCTGGAGCTGATCACGGCCGAACTGTCGACGCAGGAACTCCGGCCGTACCTGACGCAAGCCGCGCTGCACCGGCTGCGGCATCTCGACCGGGAGTGGGGGACCGCCTACGGCTTCGGCGACCCGGAGAAGGCGTCCGCACGGCTGCGCGAGCTGCACGGACACCTCACCTCGTCGTTCATGGCGACGGTGACGAACGTCGACAGTGGCCTTCTCGAAGAACTCATGGAGGATCCGGACGCGCCGCTGGACGACCTACTCGGCGTGACGGCGGACCCGGGCACGCCGGGCGCGGCACCGATCAGAGCGGTACCCGCCGCGCTCCTGTCGGCACACAGGCAGAGTGCGGGAGCGACGCCGCACACCGGCGTCGCGATCCACTGGAAGCACCAGACACGCGGGCTCGCTCTGCTCACCCCGGTGCCGACGCACACGGTGCCTTCGGACAGCGCTGCCGCCGCGCCGGCGGACTTCCGGACCGGCTTCACCCTCTCGTCCCTGCACGCGCTCGTCGTCAGGGGCGACCAGGACGCCGTACGGCTCGCGCTGGCCGAGGCGACGGGCTACGCCCACGACCCGGCGCTGCGGCGCGAACTCGACAGCGGCCGGTTCGCCACTCCCGCCCACTTCGGGGCGATCATCGCGGGGCGGCTCAGCTGGGGGGACGTCGACAAGGTGGTCGTCCCACACTGGGACCGCCCGACACGGCACGAGGCCCGCGCCCTGGTACCGCGGCTGGAGAACTTCTCCGCGGCGACAGCCCTCGGTTTCTCCGTCGTGCCCGTCGAGACCGCGCCCCCGCTCGCCTCGTCGAACCCCGACGAGGCGGTCTGGACGCCCGTCGAGGCGGGGAACCACACCATCGGGCTCGACTACTTCCCGCTCACGCGGCGTTCGGAGACCGCGTTGTGGCAGATGGTGACCGACGAGGTCTTCGTCGCCGACGTGAACGGACACAACGGCATCTTCCGGGACGGCGACCGGCGGGCACCGTGGGCGAAGTCCCCGCGGCCCGGTCAGTGGCCCTTCTTCGTGCGGGCCGCACAGGGGCAGGCTCCGGAGCACGTCCTCGTCCAGTTCGGGAGCGGCGTCACCCGCGACCTGGCCGCGTGGGAGTTCGTCGACCGGATCGCCGCCGACCTCCCTCCCGCCTCCGGGGACGGCCCGGTCGTGCTGCTCGTGCCCTATGGCGGCGCGGGCCACCTGGGGCTGCCGCGACAGCTCGCGGCCCGCACCGGACGCCAGGTCTGGGCGTTCACCGGTGACCTCGACGTGATGCCGGATCCCGGCGGGCAGGCCAAGCTGGTGACGGCTCTCATGGGCCCCTATGGCAGGCGGGAGGGCATGTGGGTCGTCAGCGACCCGGACGACCTCCGGCGAGCGGTGACGCGGCACTCGGCCCCCGACGTGGTCGTGACGGTCAGCGGGCAGGTCATCCCCGACAACCTCCTCAGAACCACACCCGTTCCGCACCCGCGGACGTCCCGGCCGATGGGACGAGCGGCACATGTGCCGGAATTCCAGCACGAACAGGAAGTCCTCCAGTCGGAGTTCGCCACCCGCACGCACTACTCCGAACTGTCGAAGGACGAGTCCGGAAAGACGCGGCGTACGGAGGAGGACCGGGAGCTGCCCTGGAGGCCTCCCGCCGGCGGAAACGCGCTCTACTTCTGGGACAGCCACGGGTCGTCGAAGAAGGTCGTCGTTCCGGTGCACGACGGAGCACCGGCGGATCTCTCCCCGTCGGAGCTGGGCCGGTACCTTCGTCGAAGGCCCAGCATGGATGCCGCGAGCGTGGTGCTGGTCGCCTGCAACGCCGGTACGGAGAACGCCGACGCCCCGGCTTTCGCCCAGACCGTTGCGGACACCATCGGTCGTGAGGTGTTCGCCGGCAATTCCCTCGTCTACAGCCGACTGAGCGTCGGCCGGAGGGCGGACGGCCGGCCGGCGCAGTGGCTTCGCTTCACTCCGCGACCGCAGACCGACGAAGCCGCTCCGCCGCCGTCCGAGACGGCTGCCTCCCCGGATGCGGCCGCCTCCGAGGGGACGGTCGCTTTCCGTCCGGGTGCCGACGCGGAGTCCGCGCCGGTGTCCGACGCCGGTGGAAGCCGCCGGCTCAGCCGCGAGGAGGACCTGCGTCTGCAGACCCACCTCGCCCACGGTGGCCCGCTGGACGACGACGCCTACCGGGAAGCGGCCACCCGGGCACGAGCAGCTGTCGGACCCGTGTCCTGGTCGCGTATGAACACCCGTGACCAGGCGTTCCGTATCGGTCTGGCAGCGCGGGGGCAGGACTTCACGGGTCTGGACGGCGGCGCGAGCGACATGGCGTCGCTGTTCGGCAGCGACGACGAGTCCGACACGGGCACCGACGCCCCGGAGGCCGGGCCCTCCGGTGCCCAGGAGGAGGACTTCCTGGCCGCGGCGTTCGCGGAGGCCCCCGCGATCGACGTCGACGCCATCGCCGACCCGATCAGTGAAGCCGCCATCAGCGAACTCGGCGGGGTGTTCGCACTTCAGTCATGGCACGGCACTCCTGTGCAGAACGCCAGTTCATGGGCGCGTCCACGCCTCACCGCCGCGCGCAGGCAACAGCTCTTCGCCTTCGTCGACGCTCACACGTCGCACAGCTCGAGCCCGCTGACCTTCGGGCAGGTATGGGACCGCGTCAGAGCGACGACGGCCACGAAGGTGAAACTGACACCGGCGGACCTGCACACCCTCCAGCGTGAATACCTCGCGTCGCGCCCTCGTCCGGTCGCCGACGGCGACGCTCCGGCCGGCGACGCCCCGGCCGACGCCTCGACGAGGAAGCGGAAGCGCGCCGACCGATCCGACCAGAGCGCACGGAGGCCGCAGGAGCGGGGCCGTAGGAAGATCCACGCCGACCTTCGGGCGGAGGAGATCAGGGCCTGGTTCTCCGGCCAAGGCAACAAAGGAAAGATCCCGTCCAAGCGTATCCGCGGGAAGAAGGGTGCGTTCCCGCACGAGTTGGACAAGTTCCTTGGTTGGTGGAAGTACCTCAGGTACACGGGGCTCCCCCTCGATGCTTCGCAGAGTGTCATCGATGCGCTGGCAGAAGGCGGGATCAGCCTTGTAAGGCGCCAGGTGAATGAGCCCAGGGCGGCCGACGGGAACGCCGGTGACCCGGTCGAGCGGCTCTTCATGGACGACGCGGATCATCCTGTCGCCCCCTTCGACGCGGATCTGGCCCGGCGAATCCTGCTCCTCCGGGGGATCGACTGGAGTGGCGGGGAGAACCCGGATGCTGGGGAGGAGCCGGAAGACCGGCGTGACCCGGT
The DNA here is from genome assembly GCF_055569615.1 of Streptomyces sp. NPDC031379. Taxonomy (NCBI): domain Bacteria; kingdom Bacillati; phylum Actinomycetota; class Actinomycetes; order Kitasatosporales; family Streptomycetaceae; genus Streptomyces; species Streptomyces sp. NPDC031379. The sequence continues at coordinate 208,415 of NZ_JBVIIT010000016.1, forward strand.
ACTGCCCGATGCCGAACAGCCACAGCCGCACCCGCAGCAGCCGCACCCGGAGCAGCCGCACCCGGAGCAGCCGGAGCCGCAGTACCGGCCGCAGCCTCGCAGTGACCAGTTCTGGGTGGAGAACATCAAGGCCTGGTTCGCCGACGAGCAGAACTATGGATTCTCTCCGAGGTGGGACGGTGAGGGACGCCCTGAAATAGCGGAATTCGTCGACTGGTGGAGGGATCTCCGTGTCAACGGCTATCCCGCCGATTCGACCTTCTCCGTGGTCGACGCCTTGCGAGCGGGCGGCATCACACTGCGGGCCGACGGCGGCCAGGGCGGGAACCGGGTCTACCGCCTGAACGGCAGGGCGATATGGCGCGCCGTGAACGAGGCGTCGGCCGAGAGGATCCTTGACGTACACCGGCGCTTCGGTCCGCCGGAGTCCCTGCGGGGCCAGTCCCCGTCCGACGACGGCCGGTCGATGGTCGCATCGTCGATGCTCCTGTTGGTGAACCTGGAGCTGCGGGGCCGCGGGCACAGCGATCTGGCCGCGTGGGAAGGGGAGATGATCAGCGCCCTGGTCCTCCGGGGAGAGATCACCTATGACACGCGGGCCGTGGCCGACTGGGTCCTGGGAGTTCGCTGTCCCGGCTACTCCCGGTCGTCGGACCCCGGCGGGCCCTTCGTGTTCACGGCCTTCGTGGACAAGGGGACGCAGGACAAGCTCCGGAACGTCCTGCAAGACGCTCTGCTGAACGCGGTGATCGACGGCAAGGCCGGCACACCGCACACGGCCAGGCTGCTCAAGGCGCTCGACGCGTCGCGGATGAGTGGTTCCGCTCATGAGGCCGGCGCTACACGGCGCCCGCAACCGCTCCACAGCTCCTCTCCCTCCGGTTTCCTGTCGAGCGCTCCTGAGTTCGATCGGGACGTCCCGTACCTGGACGAGGTCGAGATGGGGAGTTCCGATGGATACGACACCGAGAGCGACGACCTCTCGGACATGGCCGTCGACGTGGATCCCCGTCGCGAAGACACCGACAGTGCCGAAACCGGACCCGGCGCGGGACCCGGCAAGGGACAGACCCCCGTGCTGAACGGCGACGGGCCGGCCGGCCGGCGAGGGGACCGGCCCACGTATGACTACACCGTCAACGGGGTCGGCCTGGACGCACGAGGAGTCTTCCGCTTCGAGCCCGTCCTCCGGCTGTCCGCCGCGGGACTGGCCGGACCGGGTCAAGCGCCTCGTCTCGGTATGCACCTGGAGGCGGTGACCGACGGCAGAGAACCGGAGCTGGACTTCGCCGCCGACGGGACCCTGGCCGTCAGCCGGGTCGGCGATGCCGAGGTCGCCTTCGCGACCAAGGCGGTCATCGACGCTTCCCGGGCCGCGCTCCGGTCGGTGGGAAGCCGGGTGCGCCTCGTGGTCGACGAGGACATCTCCCTGACCGTCCGTCGCGCGGACGGCGAGCAGGTTCTTCACAGAGTCCGACCCGAGATCGAGGACGGCACGGCATCTTCCTCTCTTGACCTCGCCGGAAAGGTACTCGGAGGGACTCCGAACCGTCTGGTGTTCCGCGACCGGAACGGCGGTATCGGCCTTGTCGGCCTGGACGCGGCCGGCGGTACGGTCGACGAGGTGCACTGGCTGGCAGATGCGCTGGTCGATCGCGTCGACGGCGGGGAGGTGTCCGCCCATTTCCCGGATGCCCGGTGGGCGAGGGAGCACGTCGAGTTCCGTATGAGCCTGGAGGGCACGCGTGAGGAGGGGGACTCCGACGACGGGACCAGGGAGCCACGCCTGACGCCCGTACGCCCTGGCGCGCGGTACGACTCCTACGTCAGACGCTTGCGTGCGATGGACGACGCGGCACGGAACCTGAGGGTCAACCACCATGCCTGGGCAGCGAGGCCCGGCGAAGGGTACCTCGTGCAGTCGATCGCCTCGGCCGACGAGACGAACTCCCAACTCGCCCAGCACGGCAGGCAGGCCGACGTCGTCCACAACAGCCTCGGACACCACTTCGCGTCCGTCGTCCTTGCCAGCGAGGACGGCGACGCGCAGATCACCCTGGAGAACGCCAGGCGCGACGGTGTGTTCTGGCGCGGGATCGACATGGCCTTGGGCGAGCACAGACTGCTCGACCAACTGCGGTTCATCGAGCGGGCGTACGCCGACGAGGCGGAGGCGGCGGGAACGGACGCCGCACGCGCATCCGCTCGCTCCGCGCTCGCCACGGTCCAGAGTCTCGGCAGACTGCTGGACCCGGCCGTGGCCGGTGAGCGGACCGCCACAGCCGCTGTGGGGCAGACGGCGGTCGACGCACTGCGTACGTTGGCACGGCTGCGTGGACTTCAGATCCCGGCCACCGGCTGGGGCATGCACCTTGTCCGAAGAGACGCGGACGGAAGTTTCCACGAGTCAGCGGCACGACGGATCGGCATCGAGCGTCCCTTCACCGCGGTGGTCATGGGCGGATACGACTTCGTCTCCGATGCGTCGACCTGGTTCTCCCTGGCCGCGGGTGCCAGGCGGACGATCAAGGACGATGGGGAGGAGATCGAAGAAACAGCCCGCAGCGTGGCCCGCGTCGGACTGTGGAACGCCCTTGGCGGTGTGCCCTTGCCGACGGTCGTGATCAAGGTCGAGCGATCGAGGAACACGTCGCACGAGGTTGCCGACGAGAACCTGCGGCTGCTCAGAGATGCCTTTGTGGCCGCTCTTGAGCACAACCTGGCTGATCTTCAGTCTGCCGACTCCGCGGACTCCGATCGGCTGATCGCCACACGATTCTCCGTGACAGGCTTCGTGAAACCCGAGGGTGGGGGCAACGATCAGGCCGAGATCGTCGCCTCGACCGGATGGGACGACACCCATGCGGCGAGTGGGCCGACCGAGCTGCCCGACCAGCCGGTCTTCCCTCGGGAGTTCGACGAGGAAGCCGATTTCGTCACCGACCCGTTCGCCGCGCACACGTACGCCTTCCAGTCGCTGATATCGCTCAGGGCCACGGTGGCTCAGCGAGCGGCGCACCCCGACGGGCAGGGGCGGGGCCCGGACGCCGAGGACTTCCGTCGGCGTACACAGTTCTTCCACGAACACCTCTCGAGGATCGCGGAGCACGTGTGGAGCAACGACGATGTCGACTCGTTCCTGACGGCGCCGGCGACGCAGCTCCGCGAGGGCCTTCTGGCTCGCGAACAGTGGCTGTCCCATGTGTACGAGCTGTGGGGCAGGGCTTACCGCGATCAGGCCCCGGAGACGCTGGATCTGCAGCAGGAGGCGGAATATCTCCGACGGCAGATCGACCGTATCGCAGAAGAACTCGGCAAGGCAGGAAGGCAGGGCACGGACTACCTTCCTCCTGCGGCGAACGAACTGGGCGAGTCGATCGCGAACGCCTTGGCGAGTTCGGATCACGACGCTGCCCTCGAGAACGTGAAGGCCAACCTCCGGCGCCTGGACAGCCAACTGAAGGACGCTCAGCGCAGAGAAGCGGCCGGCACAGGATTCCATGCCGGAGACAGGGCAGACGCCGGAAACGGTTCCGGGGAAGACAACGGGAGCGAACCCGGACCTGATGCGGGTTGGCTCATCACACGACGTGACGAGGTCGTCGAAGCGCTGAACGTGCTGTCTTCCCTGACGGAACGGAAGACGGCCTGGAGGGACCTGACGGGCGAGGACAGACTCGCCCTCGTCACCGCCGAACAGCGGTCGCGGCACCTGCACACCCGCTACCTCTCCGTGGCCAGGGAACGAACCGCCGCGCTGAACAGCCAGTGGTCGACGAACTATCCCGAGGACCACGCGGCGTCGATCGAGCTGCACCACAGGGTGCAGCAGCACCTCGCCTCCCCGGCCATGGCCGTGGTGAGCAACATCAACGGCGGCGAACTGCTCCGCGTACTGGGCCGGAACCCTGCCGTACGGCTGGACACCCTGCTCAAAAGCCCTGCCCGCCGGCCCGGGGACGGGCGGGCGACCTCGGCCGACGCGGCGGGACGAGGACTCCCCGCCGCCCTGGTGTCGGCGCGTTACCAGACAGGCGGTGCCGCGCCGTACGAAGGCGTGGCGCTGCACTGGAAACACCGGGTCCGCGAGCGTGTCCTCCATACCGCGTCGCCCGTGTCCAGCGCGGAGGGAAGGCCGAGCGGCTTCACCTCCTCCTCGCTGCACGAACTCATGGCCAACGGACATCCGGACGCCGTGCGGCTCGCGCTGGGAGAAGCCAGCTGGTTCGATCACGACGCGGATCACCGCAGTACGCACTTCGCGGGGCGGCCTTTCACCAGCGCCCATTTCGGTGCGTCGGTCATCGGGTCGCTCGACTGGAACGATGTGGGCCGGGTGGTCCTCACCTACTGGGACGGCACCTCCCACAGCGAGGCCGAGCGGCTGCGTCGCTCCCTGATCGAACTGGCCGACGACACCGGACTGCCGATTCCCGACCCGGAGCTGGTCGCTCTCCCGATGCCGAATCCCCTGGGCGATCCGTCGCACGGCGCCGTCTACACGGTGATGACGAGCGGCGACACCGACATCGGTCTCGACTACACGCCACTCGCGCACAGGCCGCCGCTCCTGCCGCTCACGCTCGACACCGAGACGATTCAGACAGCAACTCGGGAATCCGTTGGTCTCCGTTCGGAGTACGTGGACGCGCGGGCGCCCTGGGCTCATTTCCTGGAGCAGGGGCAAACGCCCTTCTTCATCACGGCTCAGGCCGCGGACGAACCCGGGCACATCCTCCTGCCGATCTATGGCGGGCGAATCCGAAAGGAACGGGAAGAGGATTTCGCGGCGGCGGCTGTGCACGCCGTGCCGAGAACCGCTGACGGTTCCCCCATCGTGCTGTTGATCTCTGGCGCCGGCACCGGCCATCTCGTTCTTCCCCGCCATCTCGCGGCTGCCACGGGCCGACCGGTCTGGGCGTTCAGCGGCGTGCTCGACTTCCGGGAGCGGGAGAAGAACGGCGTTCCTGTCTCCAGAGTCGTGACGTTCGCCAAGACCACCGACCGCCCCTCGGGCGTGTGGACGCTCAGCCATCCTGGCGATCTCCCGACACCTGGTACGCGACCGCCGGCACCCGATGCGGTGATAACGAGTACGGGCGGTGTGATCCCGGACGGCTTCCTGATGACCCAACCGCTCCCGGACCCCGAGACACATCGGCCGATCGGGCGCGCCGCCATCACCCCTGAGTTCGCGGCCGCCGTGCAGGAATACCAGCCCCTGTTCTCGACGCGAACCCACTACGACTCCTTCCGGCAGGACGCGTCCGGTGTCAGGACGACTGCTTCCTCCGGTGACGAACTGCCATGGGACCCTGCGCGGAACAGGGCTGTGCTCTACTTCTGGGAAAGCCACAGCAACAGCGTCACGGTGGCGATACCGCAGCTCAACCGTGTGGTCGAGTCGGTCTATCCCGTCGAGCACGCTCGTTACCTCAGACGCCGGCCGAGTGTGAGCCAGGCTTCAGGCGTCGTCATGGTCGCCTGCGACGCCGGGACGACCACGGAGGGACCGGCTCCCGCCCAGCAGGTTGCCGACGTGACCGGCATGACCGTCTTCGCGGCGGACGCGCTGGTCGAGGCAGACCTCAACCTGATCCCGCGGTCCGGCGAGTACACCGCGCGCTGGCACCGGTTCACACCGCGGGGACCGGACGAGAACGAGGCCCAGGACGCGTCCGACGACGACTCCTACGCGTTCGACGACCAGGATCGGACGGGAGTGGGTTCGCTCTGGCCCACGTCGCAGGTGAGGGGCGAGTCCACCGACCACTCGCATGCGCCGGGCGGCGACAGGGGCCCTCTGGACCAGCCTGGCTTCGGTCGGCGTCTTGCGCGGGCGAAGCGGTTCTTCCAGGTGGAGGGGAAGCGGAGGGCGCCGGAGGGAGAGTCGGCGTTGTCGGAGGCGGATCGGCTGCTGGTGCTGGCCCACGAGGTGATGCTCGAGCACCATGAGCTTCCGCCGCTGGTCATGCCGGATCCGTCGGAGGCCGATGCCCAGCGCCGGAAGGTCTACGAGGACGTCCGGACGGTGGTCGCGCACCGGATCCAGCTGGACGGGGGTTCGGTGGCGCGGGCGGCACGGCTTTCGCGGCAGGCGGCCGCGCTGTTCGGTACCCAGCGGGTCAGTGCGCACCAGGCCGCGGCGGGGATGAGAAGGAGTGAGGTCGGCCACGAACGGCCGCATGGGCGAAACGAAGGTCACAGGGTTCGCCGCGAAGACCCCTTCGTCCGGTTCATAGAACCGATTTCGATCATGGAGCAGAGCACGAAATCGGCTTCCCTGCGCATGCTCGTCGACGACCTCAAAGCCGCGGCCAGGAGCAGGACGGCGTCGGATCTCGAAAGAGTCGCCGCCGGCATCAGGCGCGCCCGTGAGCGTGGTCGGGACATGGAAGTCTTCGCCGAGTTGGAGAAAGAGCTGGCCCGTCACGGTCTGCCCGGAGGAAGCCATGCCGTCCAGAGCCTGACCACGACCATGGGACGCCTCGACGTGGGAGGCCACTCCGGCCGGCCGCGGCAGACCGGCAGTGCGGCGGCGGAGCCGGCCGCCGAACGCCCGCACAGGCTCTCGCGCCAGGACCGCGTCCGACGACCGTCGATCGCACAAGAACACACCGACGCCGGGGCGGTCGACTTCTCCCGGCGTGTCGCACGAGAGGACGAACGTGGCCGGGAGCGGCGGAACCAGCGTCTCCCTTCCCCTCCCGCCGTGTCGCGTAGGGACCGTGACGACCAGCCCCGTGGAGAGACGGCCGGCCGTCGTCCGCGCGCGAGTTCTGTCGCCCCGGCGGTGCGGTCACGCGACGAGGACTGGGTGCTGGTCTCGAACACGAATGAATCCCGGCAACCGGCACCCGCGCCCGGGACGCTCGACGTGTCACCCCCTCCCGCGGAGGAAAGGAATCACCGATCCAGGTGGGCTCGTTTCAAGTCCACCATGGGTAAGAAGATCAGCCGTTCGGTGTCCAGGAGCAGGACTGCTGATTCTCATCTGCCGACCGCTGTCGCACCCGCTCCGGTCGTCGGTGTGCTTGCAGCGGGGCCGCCGCAGAGAGCGAGTGCTCCGGTCGTTCCGCACATGGAGCGGTACGGCCGTACCAACAACCCGGCGGTCTGGTACGACAGTGCGGGTCGGCGAAAGCCCGGGGATATCGATCCGGTGGACAAACAGTCGCTGCTGGAGAAGCATCACGCCAGAATGCAGAAAAAGGTGATGGTGCACGCGCGAGGGCATGCCCGGATCGAGGCCGGTGCTGCTCCGGCCGCGCTGGAGCACTACCGGAAGCATTGTCCGGAAGTCGTGTCGCTTCTTATGAACGGCAGTAGGTCGCCGGGGAAGATGCGCACGGAGGAGAGGCGTATAGGCGATACGCTCTGCGTATTTCACTGGAACGAAACCAATGTGATGGCTGATGGCATCAAGGGGGTCTTCCAGGCGGCCCTCGAGCGGGCGCAGCAGAAATTCCAAGGGGCGCCCGACAGGCTTGAACTTCACATCTCTCAGTACAACAACAATGACTATGTCATCGTCCAGGATGGCGGTGTGCAAGTCAGCCCCCTCTCTGACGACGGTGTCTACTCCTTCCACTCCGCGGCGTCCTACATGTTTCCCGGCGCGATGTTCATAAAGACGCTCGAGGGATGCCTGAATCCTGACTACTACTACCATGAACTGGGTCACGCATTTCATCATCGGAATGGTGAGCACCGGTACATGAAGGTGCACGACATGGAGTGGAAGGACGATTCCAGTGAATGGATCGCCAAGGAGGCGGCCCACATCATGTCCAAGATCTCCATCAGTGAGCAGGGATATGCCGCCACGGATCCAGGAGAATTTGTTGCCGAGGTGTTCTGTGGAATTCTTCTCGGTGCCAAATTCTCGGACCAGATCATGACCATGTACTATTCATTCGGTGGCCCCAGGCTTCGGGTTTGAACAGGAAGATTCATCGATGACTCTGAATCCGATTCCCCCTCGGGAGATCGTCGAAGCGGCCCGCTTCTCTCGTGGCCAGTGGCTCACCGAGATCGACCCGCAGTGGGTCGACGAGGACGATGTCCCGGCGTCGGCCGTCGTGGGTGAGTGGCTGGCCGACTCCACGGGGATCATCGTGGACTGGCGTGCCAACGACGACTACCGGCCGTCGCCGTCGGCCCTGGGCTGGGAGGAGCCCACGGACGCGGTGGACGAGGCCTTGCAGTGGGCCGCCGCCGGATACCGGCCCGCGAACGACGTGCTGCGCGCGCTCGTCGAGGCCGAGGAGGCCTTGGTGCTGGTGCGGCTGGACGGGACCCTGGCGACCGCCGTCTCGCACGACGGCTTCGAGGTGGTGCCCCTGTACACCGCCCCTGAGCAGATGGCCGGCGTAGGACGGCTCGCATGCGAGAGCCGAGCCGTGGGCGACCTCGTCGACGGGCTTCCGGAAGGGCACGAGTTCTACATCAATCCGGCGGGCCCGGTCGCCATGCGGGTGCGCACCGAGGCGTTGCGTGAGGTCCTGGCGGACGCGGACGCCACCGAGGCGGCCGTGGCGGAACCTCAGGAATCCCCGGAACCCCCGCTCCCCGTGGCGCACTGAGGTCCCGGTCGGCACGACCACCGGTCATCGCACGACGAGGCCGATGTGTGAGCATGGCCGACACATGTGCATACGTCTCGCGGCGGCCGGCGCACCGCGTGGACATGCGCCACATCATCCCGAAGGGCCGAGAACCAGATGACCGACGCGACTGAGACAACGTCACCGGGGCGCGAGGAGCCGTTGGCAGAGGTTCCGCCGCAGATCCAGGAAGCCGCCCGGATGGCCCCCGACCACTGGTTCGGCATGGTCGATCCCGCCTGGCGGGGAGAGGACGCCCCACCGAAGTGGGCGGTGGTCGGGCAGTACCGGTCCAACGCCGAGGGGCAGGTGGTGGAGTGGCGGTACAACGACGACTACCGGCCCTCGCCGAGCGCGAACGGCTGGCCGCCCCCCACCGATCCGGTCGACGAGGCCGTCCAGCTCGCGGCGACCGGATACGGCCCCGAGGACGACGTCTTCCGGCTGCTCGCCGACGCGGAGGTCGGCGTACTGCTCGCGCCCGACGGGAGCCCCGTCACGGCGTGCGGTCCGGACGGTGCGTCCGTCGTTCCGGTCTTCACCTCCGACCCGCAGATCCGGGCCGGCGGCCGCTACGCCACGCGTACGGTCCAGGTCCGGGACCTCGTCCGGGACCTGGACGAGGACGTGCACCTCTACGTGAACCCCGCGGGCGCGGTCAGCATGTCCGTCGCTCCCGGGCAGCTGACCAGGGTGACCGAGAAGCCTGCCGACGCCATGGAGCCGGAGCTGGAACCCGCCACGGAGCCGGATCCCGGGCCGGAGCCCGCCGCGGAGCCGGAACCGGAACAGGCCGTGGAGTCCGAGCCGGAGCCGGACCCCGCCACGGAGCCGGAGTCCGGCGGCACGGCGGCGTTCTCCACCGAGGACTATCTCGTGAACGTCCTCAGCGGTGGCGCGGACCACGGAGCACACTGACGCGCTCCACACATACGTTTGTCACCGGAGACCCTGCGAACCTCTGGAGATCAGGCAACCTGTGCGGTCTCGGTACCGTCCTAGAATCACACCTGAGTGTCGTACTCATGTGTCACACCGACCCCACCGGAAAGGTGTCATGACGACTTCCAAACCCAACGACTCTCCCGACGAGCCGACGGCCGTGGTCACCGCGCAGGCCGGTGCGGAAGGCGTCGGCGAGGCCGAGGGGAAGCCGGCGTCCGCCGCCACGACGGCGGAACGCATCCTGACTTCGGTACGGTCCGCCGTGCCGTCCGCTCTGACGGAACCGGAGGCCGAGCCGGAGGAGCCCGAACAACGGAATGAGGCCGAAGAAGCCGAGGAAGCGCAAGCGGACGCCTCCACGGCGGAGCCCCCGGCGACAGCCGAGTCGTCGGAGTCGGCCAGCGCGACCGCGGACGCGGACGCCTCCGTCACGACGACGGACGCCTCCGCCACGACGACGGACAGCTCCGCGGCGTCCGACGACGCCACGGAAGGCTCTGCCAGGACGGCGGTCAAGGCCGTCCCCGGCCGGCCGCACAAGAGCCTGCTGGCAGGCGCCGCCATCGTCGGCGCGCTGCTGATCTCCGTACCCTTTTTGATCAGCGGCGGCGGCGACGGCGACGACGGGCGGCCGTCCGCCAAGCCGGGCGCCACCCCGGGTACGGTCCTGGGCGGTCTGGCGGGGGCGGCTCCCGGCGTGGTCGCCTCGGAGTCACCGTCACCGTCACCGCACCCGGCCAAGGCCCACGGCGGTGCGCACCCGAAGACCGTCACCACCGTCGGACCGGACGGCAAGACCGTCACGGTCACGGTGAAACCCGAGGCGGGCACGTCCGGCGGAGGGAAGAAGTCCGCGTCGGTGAGCAAGCCGGCCACCACGACGACGGGCTCGGGCAAGACGTCGTCCGGTTCCGGGAGCACGTCGGGCAAGACCTCCTCCGGATCCGGTGGATCCGGGTCGACGTCGCACACCACGACCAAGGCGCCCCCGAGCGACCCCTGGCCCGGCGGCGTGCAGATCTACGGCCACGCGTCCGGCCGCTGCATCGGGATCGCCGGCAGTCCGGGCGCCGCGACGGGATCCGCCCTGGTGATCTGGGACTGCTACGACGTCTCCTACCAGAGGTGGAAGTTCGTCGACGGCACCGTGCGTTCGGAGGGCAAGTGCATGAACGTCCAGGGCGGCGCGACCGGCGACGGCGCCCGCATCAACTGGACGACGTGCAACGGCTCGGGCGCCCAGCAGTTCCGCCTGAACGCGAGGCACGACCTGACCAACCCGCAGTCCGGCAACAAATGCGTCGACGTCGCGGACCTCGGGACCGGCAACGGCGCACGCCTGCAGCTGTGGACGTGTGCGGGCACGAGCAACCAGAAGTGGAGCACGCGCACTCCGTAGGCGTGTCATCCGTCCCGGAGAGGGAGACGGGTGCCCGCCCCCCGGCCCGGGGGCGGGCACCCGTCGCGCGGCTGGACGGCCGGGTTGCCCGGCCGGGTCAGAATCCCCGGAAGACGCCGTCGTCGTCCGCGGCGTCCACGAATTCCTCCCAGTCCATGTTGCCGAGGAAGATGTTGTTCTCGATCGACCACAACTGCGCGGCGACGACCCGGAGTACGTCGAAGCCGTCCTCCGGCCGGTCCTCCTCCTCGTCCTCCTCGTCGTCGTACTTCAGGACGGCCAGCAGCGGCATCCCCGATCCGGTCAGGGCCTCCCTGTCCGCCACGATCAGCAGGTCGTCCTCGTCGGGCGCGAGCGCGACGACCTGCTCGGTGGTCAGGTCGCGGTAGGCGGGGTCGTCCACGATGTGCAGCGACGCGAGGAACCCGTCCTCTTCGTCCGGGGTGGTGACCGCCGTGCGCAGCGTCTGCCAGGCCGCCTCGTCGGAGAAGTCGGTGCGGATCAGCAGGGTGTCGTCGCTCTGCGGCAGGCTCTTCATGGCGGTATCTCCAGGAGGGGGTGGGCGACGACCGGATGGTGCGGCGCCCGGCACACGTGGCCTGCGCATGTTAGCGAACCCGGACCGGTCACACGTATCAGCTCGTCCCCGGTGGAGAGGCCCCCGGGCGGGACCGGGCAGTCGTCCGACCCAGACACGGAAGGCGCGGGGGCGCCGGAGACGCAGTCATTCGACGGATGTGTGCGCAATGTCGGTTCCCGGACACTGGTCAGGCGCTCGTCACCCGCGGTGTGCCGCGGGCAGGCGGGCTTCTCGCCCACGCGGCGCCCCCGCCGCCCCGGACGCGCTCCCGACCGACGAAAGGCGACCCGTATGCCCACCTTCGCTGACCACGTCATCGCCTCCCTGAAGGCCTCCGGCGTGCGGCGCCTGTACGGCCTGCCCGGTGACTCCCTCAACGGTCTGACGGACGCCATACGCCGGGACGGCGATGTCGACTGGGTGCATGTCAGGCACGAGGAGAGCGCCGCCCTCGCGGCGGCGGCCGAGGCCGGGCTGACCGGGGAGCTGACCGTCTGCGTCGGCAGCTGCGGTCCGGGCAATCTGCACCTGATCAACGGGCTCTACGACGCCCAGCGCAGCCGGGTGCCGGTCCTCGCCGTCGCCGCCCAGATCCCGGGCGCCGAGATCGGCTCCGGCTACTTCCAGGAGACGCGCCCGCAGGAGCTGTTCGCCGAGTGCAGTGTCTACGCGGAGGTGGTCGGCAGCCCGGAGTCCGGACCGCGCATCCTGGAGATGGCGATGCGGGCGGCCGTCGAGCGCAGGGGCGTGGCGGTCGTCGTCGTACCCGGGGAGATCTTCCTCGCGAAGACCGGCCGTGATCCGGCCCCCGCGGTGGTGCGCCCGGCCAGGTCCGTGGTCCGTCCGGACGACACCTCCCTGCGTGCGGCCGCCGCGCTGCTGAACGACGCGCGGCGGGTGACGATTCTGGCGGGCGCGGGCGCCGCCGGCGCCCACGACGACCTGGTCCGGCTCGCCGAGACCCTCAAGGCGCCCGTCGTGCACGCCCTGCGCGGCAAGGAGTACGTCGAGTACGACAACCCCTACGACGTCGGGCTCACCGGCCTGCTCGGCTTCGCCTCCGGCTACAAGGCGATCGAGGAGGCCGACACCCTGCTGATGCTGGGCACCGACTTCCCCTACCGGCAGTTCTATCCGCGCGACGCGAAGGTGATCCAGCTCGACATCCGTGGCGAGCAGATCGGCCGGCGCACCCATGTCGACCTGCCCCTGGTCGGCAGCGTGCGGGACACCCTGCCCGCGCTGCTGCCGCTGCTGACCGCCAAGGCCCGGCGCGAGCACCTCGACCAGGCCCTCGCCCACTACGCCCGCACCCGCAGGTCGCTGGACGCGCTCGCCGTCAACGACCACGAACGCACCCCGATCCACCCTCAGTTCGTGGCGCGCACCCTCGACCGTCTCGCGGACCGGGACGCGGTCTTCACCGTCGACGTCGGTTCCCCGGTGGTGTGGGCGGCCCGCTATCTGACCTTCAACGGGCACCGGCGGCTGCTCGGCTCGTTCAACCACGGGACGATGGCCTGCGCCCTGCCGCACGCCGTGGGCGCGCAGGCGGCGCACCCGGGCCGTCAGGTGGTCTCGCTGTCGGGCGACGGCGGGCTCACCATGCTTCTCGGGGAGCTGTTCACCCTGCGGCAGAACCGCCTGCCCGCCAAGATCGTCGTCTTCAACAACGGCTCGCTGAACTTCGTGGAGCTGGAGATGAAGGCGGCGGGCATCGTCAACTACGCGACCGAGCTGGACAACCCGCAGCTCGCCGAGGTGGCCGCCGCGATCGGGCTGTGGGCCCGCCGGGTGGAGCGGCCCGGCGACCTGGAGGACGCGCTCAAGGGCGCCTTCGCCCATGAGGGTCCGGCGCTGGTCGAGGTCATGACGGCCCGTCAGGAGCTGTCCGTGCCGCCGGCGGTCACGGTGGAGCAGGCCAAGGGTTTCACCCTCTACGCGATCCGCACCATTCTGTCCGGCCGGGGCGGGGAACTGCTCGACCTGGTCACCACCAATGTCGCCCGGCGCATCCTGCGCTGAGCGGTTCCGGATCCGGCACACGTGTCTTTGATGGCACGTGTGCCGCATGGCACACCTGAAACACTTGCCTCGGGCAACCGAGCAATTCATAGTTGCCTTAAGCAAGAATATCGGAGGCATGTGTGGCCGACCAGGCTCAGTACGAGGAGCTGATGCGCCAGCTGAGCGCCATCGGATCCGTACGGCGAGAGCTGGGCCGGATCCTTCCGGACGGCTTCTCCAGCGTCACCGCCACGGTGCTGGCCCTGCTCGGCCGCGACGGCGACCTGCGCATCGGCAGGCTCGCGGAACTGCTCGCCGTCGACATGTCGGTCACCAGCCGCCACGTCGCCCACCTGGCCGCCCGGGGCTGGGTCGACCGCAGCCCCGATCCCGCGGACCGGCGCTCGCGCATCCTGCGACTGACCCCCGAGGGCCGCGCCAAGCTCGCCGAGCTGACCGAGCGCACCGCCCGGTTGCTCGCCCTGCGGCTGAGCGGCTGGAGCGACGAGGAGGTCCGGCAGCTGACGTGCCTCATGGCCCGGCTCCGGGCGAGCTTCGAGGACCCGTGGACCGACCAGGGCCCCTGCGCCGGACCGCGCGGGGAGGCCCGGTCACCCCGTACACCCGCTGTCACCACGTAAGGACGAGAAACCCCATGACAACCACCCCAGGAGCCGGTGTGCGGGCCCACGCCCACCACGGAGGAGGTTCCCCACACGCGCCGATGACCCACGCGCAGATCATGCGCGCCCTGTCCGGACTGCTGCTCGGCCTGTTCGCCGCCATCCTGTCCTCCACCGTCGTCACCAACGCCCTGCCGAGGATCATCGGTGACCTGGGCGGCGGCCAGAGCGCCTACACCTGGGTGGTCACCGCCTCCCTGCTGGCGGTGACCGCGTCGACCCCGCTGTGGGGCAAGCTCGCGGACCAGTTCAGCAAGAAGCTCCTGGTCCAGTCGGCGCTGGTCGTCTACTGCGTCGGTTCTCTGGTGGCCGGTCTGGCGCCGAACCCCGCGACGCTGATCACCGCCCGCGTCATCCAGGGCCTGGGCGGCGGCGGTCTGTCCGCGCTGGCCCAGGTCGTCCTGGCCGCGATGATCTCCCCGCGCGAGCGCGGCCGGTACTCCGGCTACCTGGGCGCCACCTTCGCCGTCGCCACCGTCGGCGGCCCGCTGCTCGGCGGTGTCATCACCGACACCAGCTGGCTCGGCTGGCGTTGGTGCCTGTTCGTCGGCATCCCCTTCGCGCTCGTCGCGCTGGTGGTCCTCCAGAAGACGCTGAACCTTCCGGTCGCCAAGCGTGAGGTCAAGGTCGACTGGGCCGGCGCCTTCTTCGTCACCGCGGCCGTCTGCACCCTGCTGATCTGGGTCACCTTCGCCGACGACAAGTACGACTGGCTGTCCTGGCAGACGTACACCCTGGTCGGCGCGTCGATCCTGCTGGCGTTGATCTTCCTGTTCGTCGAGACCAGGGCCGGTGAACCGATCATCCCGCTGCGGCTGTTCCGCAACCGCACCATCGCCCTCGCCTCGGTCGCCTCCCTGTTCGTCGGCATCGCGCTGTTCGCGGGCACCGTCTTCTTCAGCCAGTACTTCCAGCTGGCGCGCGGCGACTCCCCGACGAAGTCGGGCGTCATGACGATCCCGTTCATCGCCGGCCTGTTCGTCTCCTCCACGGTCTCCGGCCGGGTCATCACCCGTACCGGCAAGTGGAAGGGCTGGCTGCTGGCGGGCGGTGTGCTGCTGACGGCCGGCCTGGCCCTGCTGGGCATGCTCCGCCACGACACGCCGTACCTGTTCATCGCCCTGTGCATGGCGCTGATGGGCCTCGGCGTCGGCATGACGCTCCAGAACCTCGTGCTGTGCACCCAGAACCAGGTCGCCCCGTCCGACCTCGGTGCCGCCTCCTCCACGGTGACCTTCTTCCGGTCCCTCGGCGGCGCGGTGGGCGTCTCGGTGCTCGGCTCGGTCCTCACCACCCGGATCGGCCACTACGCGCGCGAGACCATCACCCAGCTCAGCCCGCAGGACCAGGCGGCGGCCGCGAAGGCCTCCGGCGGCGGCCGACTGCCCGATCTCGCCCTCCTGCCCGCCCCGGTCCGCACCTGGCTGGAGGGCGCCTACGGCCACGCCATCGGCGACATCTTCATGTACGTCGCCCCGGTCGCCCTGATCGCGTTCCTGGTGACGCTGTTCATCAAGGAGGTCCCGCTGCGCTCCTCCAGCGGCCTGGTCCAAGCGGCGCAGGCGGTGCAGAACGCCGAGGCCGTCGCCGGCACGCCCGTACCGGTGGCGGCCGTCGACGCGGACGCGCAGGCCTTCGCGCCGGGCGGCATCCCGGTCCTCGGCCGGGTCCGCGTCGCCGAGAGCGCGCCCGTCCGGCAGGCCGCGGTCACGCTGACCTCCCTGGAGGGCCGGCAGCTGAGCCGGTCCGACGTCCAGGCCGACGGCTCCTACACGGTGGACGCCCCCGGCTCCGGGCAGTACGTCCTGATCACCTCCGCGGACGGCTACCAGCCGCAGAGGTCCACGATCGTGGTCGACGACGAGTCGGTGGTCCACGACGTCCTGCTGACGGCACCGGCGGGCTGACCGGTACGTCGGGGGGGGGGGGGGGGGGGGGGGGGGGGGGGGGGGGGGGGGGGGGGGGGGGGGGGGGGGGGGGGTGGTGGGGGGGGGGGGGGGGGGGGGGGGGGGGGGGGGGGGGGGGGGGGGGGGGGGGGGGGGGGGGGGGGGGGGGGGGGGGGGGGGGGGGGGGGGGG